>JBLNAU010000035.1:0-4858 GCA_050259515.1 Syntrophothermus sp. | reverse complement strand
GCCAACAAAATAACCCGCAGCCAGGATCAACACCACCGGTCCCATCGTCAACAGGACAGAGTTGTTGTCATAGCCGCGCTCGGTCATCAGGTACCCGAAGAAGAAGAAGGTGATGACGTTCCACGGGAAGACCCCCGCAAAACCCTGCAAATAAATAAACCACATGGTCTTCTTGCGCATGGCATTCTTCAGGGAGTCCCAGTTGAATCGGAACTGTCCCATCTCCGCTTCGGATACGCCTTCGAACTCAGTTTCCGACTGGCCGCGCGGCACTTCCTGGACTCCGAAGTAGATCAGGGCCGCCATGCCGATCCCGAGCAGGCCCGTGATCAGGAAGATCGTGCGCCAGCCTTCCAGGCCAAAGACTTTGCCATCCAGCAGGGGAGCAACGATCAACGCAAGGATCATACCCACCAGGTATCCGACCGGCTGGGCCATCTGCAGGAGGCCATAAATCTTGCCGCGTAGTTTAGGGCCAAAATAATCCCCCACCAGGCTGTATAAGCCCGGGTACGCCGAGTCGTCAATGCCGGTGGAGGAACGCGTGACGAGAAAAGATGGATAGGTTCTGACGATGGAGCTGAGCCAGGTGGTCGCGCCCCAGATGAACGAAGCCAGCGCGAGCAGCTTGGCACGCGCGTAGCGATCATACAAATAACCCCAGATTGGATAAAAGATGGTGCCGACAATCAACGCGCCGGTGTTGACAAATCCCCACTGCAAATCATTCAGCCCAAACGTTTTGCTGACCGGGAGCTGCAGCGAACCGATCAGGAGTTTATCGGTCTGGTGTAAAAGGACGAACAGGAAGAACACTACAACGACGAACGCGGGGGAGGATGTACGCTTTTTTTTCATGGCATGTTCTCGGCAGTGCAGGATGGGTGGGCTGAGTGTACAACAAAAGAGGCACTATGTCATATTTCGATTGTCAGGTGCCCGGTGTCATAATTCGAGCGAATCGCCGGAAATGATGTCCCGTGCCAGTTTCTGCAATTCATCCGATTCCTGGATCTTTGAAGCTTCAAAATATTGGGAGAGAAGCTCAAGGGGACCCAGGCTGCTGACCGTCTGGCCTTCAGGGATGCGAACGCGCGCCTCGCTCTTTGGCCGCTTTACGAGATGAAATTCAAAACAGCACTCAGTATGTTTTCTCAGAGCGGTTTCATCGATCAGCACATCCATTTCCCGGGGATACTCCACAGTGAGCTTGACGATCGCCTCGGCCATATGCTCGACCGACGGCAGGGTCCGCAGCAGGTGCTCGGTCACGTTCTCGGTGGAGAGAAGGGTCGTCCGGCGCTCGATGAACGGGCGCGTCCCGTCGATCTTTCTCCACTGCACCCGGGTGGCGCCTCGGGCGACATCGGCAACGATAAAGAACTTGTCATCCTTGGCCTCCCCAAAGTCCACGCGCTCGATGGAGCCGGGATAGATGACCGGTGGATGATTGCCCTCGTTAAGATCCTGCGGCTTGTGGATGTGACCCATGGCAACATAATCCAAACGGCGATCCTTTACCAGCGAAGTGGGCAGAACCAGATCGCTGCCCAGCATGACCATGCGCTCCGCTCCAAACATCGCCCCTTCCACCGAAGCATGCGCGGTCAGGATCAGGGGCAGGCTTGAATCCGCCTCGCCCATCCATTCCTCCACCAGGCTGGAGATGCGATCTTCGATCCTGGCATACAGTTCCCGCACGTCGACCGCGCTGGCATCCACCGAGGCCATCAGCCCTGAACGAGAGACCCAGGGCATGGCAATCACCTGCACCGGAAGTCCCCACAGATCCTCCGCGGTGAGAAACTCAGGTTTTTGCAGCACGCGTACGAACGGCACCTGTAAGGTATCGAACTCCTGGATGGCGTGTGCTCGCCCCATCGCCGGGGAGAGATCGTGGTTCCCTACCAAAAGAAGAGTGGGGATTTTCGCCCTGGACAGGCGGATAATGCGCTTGCCCCATTCGCGCTGGAAGGTCGGAGCAGGCGAGCGGTCCTTGTAGGCATCGCCAGCAAAGATGACCATGTCCACCTGTTCGTTAATCGCAGCGTCGACAATGGTATCCAGCGACTTCAGAAAGTCCAGTACACGCAGCGGCAGTCCGGTTTGAGGATCGTGACGTCCATAGTTTGCCATATCGATGTGGGCATCGGCAAAATGCAATATTTTCATCGTCCATGCTCCAGTTGCTGGGTTCGATCGTCTACCTGCTTGTAAGGTGTAAAAGATCAATAGACTGAATTTAAATGGAAAGCAGGCAAGCTATGGGAATTTTGTCTGAATTAAAAAGTTATAACATTGGAAGGTTCAAACTGCAAACCTTGAAACCAAATTATTGTGAAACTCCTAAATCCTGTAATGCCTGTGTGGCGGGAATCCAGTTGGGATGGATCTTGAGCGCGTCGCGGTAATCTTTCACGGCAAGATCGGTTTTGCCTGCCATGTAATAGGCCATTCCGCGCCAGTAGAGCGACTCTTCAAGCACCGGCTCGGCAATGGTGTCATTCAAAGTGGTGTCGGCCAGGTTGATCACATCCGAAAAGCGGTTGGTGTAGTAGTAGGCCTTGTAAGGTCCCGTCTGGTACCACATCATGCGGTAGGGACGGACCGAGTCTTCCACATTTAAATTGGCATACAGGTTGAAGGCATAGTCATAGGCTGTGTCCGCATCGGCATATTGGAGCAGGGCCACATGACTGGTACCGACATTGAACCAGGCAAAGAACTGGTCAATGTCCTTGAGGGTCTGGGCTTCAGACTGTGCAACGTCCAGCGCATGCCGCGCCGCCTGTTCCTCGTCCGCCAGGGGACCGAGCAATGCCATCACCTGGCTTTCCTTATCGCTGGGATAAACGACCTCGAACAGATAATCGAACGCGCGCCAGCCTTCGATAAAGGTTGAATACTTGATATGGCGGTTTGGACCGGGATTCGTTTTCGGATCCGGCTGGTAGGTGTCCTGGTAGATGATCTCCTGGGTGGTTTCATCGTAACCGGTGACAAAGGCATAATGTCCCATCCAGCCCATATTGCCATTGATGTCCCGCTCGTAAATTCCTTTTTCCACGACCACGGGGAACCCGGCTGCAACCATGCGCTTGAGCATGTCGATATCGCCTCCGTAACGGATCGCGGAGGTCATGCCGGGCACATTATCTGCAATGAAATCCTGGAATTCATACGGCATTACATTTTTATCTTTGTCAGACGGCTTGACCGCCTTGCCGACGACATCCCGGTTCCCATTCCAGCCCCAGAAGGTCAGGGCCATGGAAAAGTTGGCCGGACCGCAGTAGTTGAGACGCCCATGCTGATGCTCGTATTTCACGCCCTGCAGCATCACGGTGGCGGGCAAGGGTGTGCTTGTGATCGTCGGTGCTGCTGCCGTGGAGCCCGGCATTGCTGGCGTCGCCGTCATGGCTGGGGATGCGCCTGCCTGCGGGGTAAGAGTCGCTTGCAGCGTCTGCATCATCGCAGTCACTGCGATATCAAGCTGTGCCTGTTGCTCGGGCCGAAAGACAGCCTTGTCGGGCGGATTGATCAAATACTTGATCTGCGTACGCAGGGAATCCAAACGCCATGCCAGCCGGCTATGGACCGGTGGGAGAAAGTACAGCAGGACGGCAAAAACAACAACGGCGGGAATGGCCCATTTACGGGTAAAGCGGTTTTGCATGATAAAGATTATACATCCCGCAAAAGGACACGTTTTAGGAAGAATACTTTCTCACCAAACTCTAAGAAATCACCCCATAACTTTCTTCCACCAATGGCGACTTTTTGAGAAATATCAGGAAGGAGTCATGATGCGAAAAAGCACGATTTTTATCTCAGCTGTCCTGACCACATTTGCACTGGTCATGCTTTATGGGGTGGTATCCGCCTATCAGTCCATGTCAAACACGCCGGCAGCTGCCACCCTTGTGGCAAATGACACAGCAACACCGGAGCCAACCCTGGAACCCGCTGCCACGCCCGACACACCCGACACGGTCACACCGGAACAGGCGGCACAGATCGCCGCCCAGGTCGTTGGCAATACCAATTTATTAAGTGCTGAAAGCTCAACCTTCAATGGATTGAATGCCTACCTGATCACATTCACAAATAAGGATGTGGTCTATGTAGGGCTGGATGGACAAATCCTGGGTGTTCAGATCGCTCCGGTTGTGGTCAATATATCGGCTCCAGCACCGGCCAAGTATACAAATAAAGATAAAAACAAGGATAACAGCAGTCACAACGACAGCAGCATTAGTAATAGCAGCATGACGGAAAGCCAGGCTGAAAATCAATTTGAGCATGAGGATTAGAGATCGGCATGACTACTCATCACAAATCCCGTACCTGGAGCGATGTACAGATGGCAATTGCCACGGTCTCAATCGTCAGCACGATAGGACTATGGAACCTGTTTGCCACACCCTCGAAGGTGGAAAAAAATCAACCCGCGTCCAAGCCACCCGTGGCACCTCCCACCGAGACTCCGGTTGATGCGGCACCGACCGCAATGCCATATGTGAAGATCATGTTCACCCAGGCTGCGCCACAGGCCTCTGTTGTTCAACAGGTCCAACAGCCTGTCCGGAAAAAGAAAAACCGGAATAAGAATGACAGTGGCGGGAATGCTGGTGCTGCTGTAAGCAGCGGTGGCGGCGGTGGAAGTGTATCTGTCACGCAGACAAAAACATCCTGAGATGTTGAGACGCCTGGAATTTCGCGCGATGGGTTGTGAGATGCTCGCCGTGCTGGAGAGTGATGTACTCTCACAGGCACTGCCCTGCGTCACGCAGTGGTTCGAGGAATGGGAGCAGGTCCTGAGCCGCTTCCGCTACGATAGCGAGCTGACCCGGCTCAA
>JBLNAU010000034.1:0-4322 GCA_050259515.1 Syntrophothermus sp. | reverse complement strand
TCTGGCCCTGGAGTAGTTTCTCCAGCCGCTGGCCTTCCTTGATGAAGGGATCGAGCTTCTCGGCGATCGTCTCGTCGAAGCCCTGTTCGAGGTTGGCGCTCTTCTGCTTGAGGTCGTTAATGGTATGATCGCGCTTGGTCTTGATCTCGGCGATCTTTGAGTTCACACTCGAGGCCTGTTCGCGCTCGGAAACGGAAATCTCGTCTTCGATGCGCTTGAGGGCCTTGTTGCGGGCTTCCTCGTCCACATAGGTGACGATGTACTGGGCGAAGTAGAGGACACGGTCGAGGTTGCGGCGCGAGATATCGAGCAGCATTCCCAGGTAGGAGGGAATGCGGCGGGTATACCAGATGTGGGCAACCGGGGTGGCGAGCATGATGTGGCCCATGCGCTCACGGCGGACCGCGGCGCGGGTTACTTCCACGCCACACTTGTCACAAATGATGCCTTTGTAGCGGGGGTTCTTGTACTTACCACAGTAGCACTGCCAGTCACGCTGCGGGCCAAAGATGGCTTCACAGAAGAGGCCATCCTTCTCGGGACGCAGGCGGCGGTAGTTAATGGTTTCGGGTTTCAGCACCTCTCCATATGACCATGACAGAATGGTGCTGGGGGAGGCTAGGCTAATTCGCAGTGCGGTCAGTCCCTTGGTTTCCACTGTTCATCTCCTGAAATTTTGGGAAATTGCTAAACTCGAGCCCGTCTCAGGAATCAGAGACAAACAAAGGCAAGCGCTCCGAGAGTTTTTCTCAAGCGCTTGCAGGTGTTATTTGCTCGTTTTTTGTATACAACGCCTAAATTATACTCAAATTTAAGGCAAAGTCAAGCAAAATTTATAAAAGTTACATTAGAACTGTAAAAATGTCCCCAATCCTTGAATTTATACGATCCTTTTTCCCGTTTGTTATGAGAGCAGCCCTCTGGCAAACGCCAGGAACCCCTGGACGTCCTTGAAATTGGTGACCATGCCGACCGAGATCCGCACGGCGCCCGAGGACTTCCCGTCAATGCAGTGGCGGAAGTCGTCCACGGTCAGCCGGTCTTCGTGGCCGGGCTGGGTGAAGCAGACATCCAGCTCGACGCGGGAGATGCCCAGGGCGATCTCCCCGGCACCCGGGTTGCAGAAGCAGCCGGTCCGCAGCGAGATGCCGGCCTCGTTGGCCTGCTGCTCGATGAAGCGGTGGTCGAAAGCCTTCCGGTCCCTGTCGTAGAAATTGACAGTCACTGCTCCGCCGCGGGCCACCATTTTGGTCGGGCCATACACGCGAACCAGCGGGACGCCGTTGCTGTGCTTCATCTCGACCAGGTTATCCAGCAGCCAGCCGGCCAGGGAGTAGACCCGCTCATGGATCACATCGTAGCCGATCGACTCGATGTGCTTGAGCCCGATCTCGATGGCCGGGATGTTGAGGTAATCGAGGGTCCCATCCTCGAAAGCGGAGGCGCCGTCGCTCAGGTAGTATTTGTCGCCCTGCACGGACGCGACCGTGATCGTCCCGCCCGCGAACCAGGGACGGTGTAACTTGGACAGCGCCTCTTTCCGGGCGACCAGGGCACCCAGCCCGGTGGGATAACCGAACATCTTGTAAAACGAGACCGGAACAAAATCCGGTTTGACAGCACCCAAGTCCAGACGGCTGGTGGGAACAAAGGCCGCCGCGTCCAGCAGCACATCCCAGCCGTGCTGGTGGGCCATGTCGATCCATTCGAGCGGATGCTGCACGGAGGAAAAATTCGATTGGGCGGGATAGGCAAACAGGTTGTGACCGCGGGTCGATGGCCGGGACAATTCCTGCCGGAGGGTGATCTCATCCACACGCATATCGGGCAACCCGACCGGGATGTACTTCACCTCCGCACCGCGGGCATGAGCAAACTCCCGGATCCCGTTCACGGAATTGTGATTGTCGAAGGTCAGGAGGTAACGTCCATTCGGGAAGGGATAGGATTCCCCGACCAGCTTGAGCGCCCCGCTGGCATTGGAGGTGAAGATCGCAAGATACTCGTCCGGGTCAGCATTAAAGAACTTAAGCACATACTGGCGGGCGTGCTCCACCAGCTGGGTGGCTGCCAGGGAGGTCGGATTGCTCGAATGGGGATTGCCAAAGACATGCTCGGCAAGCAGCCGGTTATGGCGGCGCAGCTGTGACTCGGCATACAGGCCGCCCCCCGTGTAATCGAGATAAATGTGTCCACCGACATCCAGGCGCGCGTACTCTGTCGCGCGCAGGTCATCGATGATATGTGTGGTTGGGTAGGTGGGATACGCACGCAAAAAAGCGACCAAATCCGGATCCAGTTGAGACATGTGACCTCCTGCTCCATTTAACCACAAATTCACAGGCTATGTCACGTCTGCTCCAAAGATGAAAATCCTGGTGAATGGACCGCTCAGACAGCGTAACTTTTTGGTTGTTGTAATTCAACTTCAATCGTCCTATAATTTTGCGAAGGGGTATGCATATCGTTTCCATCTCGAGGCGATCCTCACACAGCAGACAATATGGATAAAAGGCGCCATCAGTGACCAAAGGAGTTTAATATGCGGTCGATTGTTCGTGTCTCGAGTTTTGTCGTTGTGATCCTGGTGCTTGCACTTTCCATGACAGGGATAGCCAGTGCAAAATCGATCCCCAAAAACGTGGATGTCAGCCAGCGGGCGGGCAATGAATCCGAGGAGGCGATCGCAGTCAACCCGACCAATCCGGATAATGTCGTTATCTTTACCAATATTGCCGAAGGTGCAAATGGCATGTTCCTGGGAGTCTCCTTCGACGGGGGGCTTACCTGGAACCGCAGGATCGTCGGAGAGGGCAATGATGTCTTCGGCGATACCTGTTGTGACCCCAGTGTGACATTCGATGAATATGGAAATCTGTTCGTATCCTACCTCTATAATGTGGAAAATACCGTGCCAATCCTGCTGAGCACGGATGGAGGCCTTACCTTCCAGTTGATCGCGAAGATCGCAGAACCCACAGACTCGCTGATCTCCCCATCGGGAGCGGAGCGGCATGGACTATTCCGTTATGTGGACCAGGAGACCGTTACGGCCGGCCATGGAGAGGTCTGGGTAACGTTCAATGCGGGCGGGCCGATCGTCGCCGCAGGCGCGCCGGTTTCAGGGTTGGGTCAGGTGGGCGCGTTCTCCGGCGCACAGCTTGTCCCAGGCACCAATAACTGTACCTATGGAGATATTGCCATCGGTCCCGAGGGACAGGTGATGCAGGTCTGTATGCTGACTTCGAGCGGACAGGGAGGCGGGAAAGTATTCGTCAATCTCGACCCGGATGGCCTGGGTCCGGCGGGATTTGGCGACCGCATCTTTGTCACCGAGACTCATGTAGGCGGATTCGATTTCATCCCGCCGCAGCCGGATCGCTCCGTCGACGCGGAAGCCGGCCTGGCCTGGGATCGAAGCGGCGGCCCGCACACGGGACGCGTGTATCTTGTCTACACCAAGGAGGAGAAGAACGAGAGTGACAATACCAACATCTACGTCCGCTACTCGGACGACAACGGTATGACCTGGAGCGAGGGAGTGCGCGTCAACGATGACAACACCACCAACAGCCAGTTCATGCCAAAGATTTCGCTGGATCAAACATCGGGCCAGATCGCGGTCGTCTGGTATGACTCTCGCAACGACCTGGGAACGGGCGGCGCGGGCGATACCGACGGTGTGCTGAACACCGATGCCCAATTCTGGGGCGCGTTCAGCAGCGATGGCATTCATTTCACACAGAACTTCCAGATCAGTGCCGGGACATCGAACTCCCATGATGCACACAACGGCATCGACTATGGAGATTACGATGGGCTTTCCTTCTATGGCGGCGTCGCCCATCCCGCCTGGTCGGATAACTCGAACAGCACCGGGGACAACCCCGACGGCACGCTGTATAAGCTCGATATTTACACTGCCGCTGTCAAGCCGTAAAGCAGGAAACAGCCAAAATAGAAAGAGGTCGTGGACTGTCCACGACCTCTTTCTATTTTCCGTGCAAGCCTATGTATAATTGCCTCCATGCCGAGCGTTTGTATCGTTCCCCGCGTGCAGGGCCGTGGTGGTGTCACATCCTTCCGGCTCAAGTTCGAGAACGGGCTGGCAGCCCGCGGGGTGGACGTCACGAATGATCCCACCCAGGATGTGGATGCGATCCTCGTCCTGGCCGGGACACGTCATCTGCTCCCGTTAAGACGGGCGCGCCGGCAGGGGACGCGCCTCGTCCAGCGGCTGGACGGCCTCAACTGGCTGCACCGCGCCCGCTGGATGGGACCGCGCTACACGATCCGCGCCATCTATGGGAACGCGAATCTTT
>JBLNAU010000033.1:0-14734 GCA_050259515.1 Syntrophothermus sp. | reverse complement strand
TCATCGGTCATCGGCAGGCTGCAGCGGTCGCGGACGAGATAGTCCGTATCCTGGCGCATGATGGATGTGTTCTGGGCCAGCCAGATCTGTTCGCGCTGGTCATTAAATTCAAAGGTCATGGCCGGGATGTTGAGGAAACGCACCACGCGGAAGACGATCCCCATTTCCAGGATCAGTCCGTTCGGAATGAGGACGACATCCGGTTTGTGGGTCTGCATCCATTCGAGGGCGGCCAGGGCGGCGAAGGTGTTGCGCCGAAGGCGGAGCTCGTACAGGGCGCGGTCCCGGGAAGAGTCCATGTCCACTTCTTCGCGCATCAGGGTGTACTGGGCGTCCCACAGGGAGACCTCTTCCACGTCCGCTTTGAGGGCGGGTGGCAGAGCGGGAGCAGGCTTGAGATCCAGAAGAGATGCGTGCCGGACAAAAGGAGCGAGTGAGGAAAGAGCATCCCGTGTGTGCAGCGCGCGCTGCCGCTGGGTCAATTTGTCCATTTCCTTGTGCCACTCGGAATAGGGCAGCGTCAACAGCGTGACCTTGTGCCCCAGCCCGGCGAGGGTCAGGGAAATGTAGGCTGCCTGTTCGATCCAGTAATGAAGCGTGGCAAAGAAAAGGATGTTCTTCGCGGGCTTTGCTTTTTCGATCGCTGGTTTGATCTGTTCCACTGTCCTTGGCAATGATTTTGCCAGGCGGGAGAGATTATAGTGATCCTTGCGATCGCGGTTCTTTTGCCGGAGCGCATAATCCAGCTCTGCGGCGAGCGGCAGTTCACCAATGAAGTTGCGAAGGGAGGTTTTGTTGGGCATAATTCTTTTCACGGAGATGAGAGACACCGTTCTTATTCTCTGTGTCTTTGTGTCTCAGTGGCTAGTCAAGCTTTTCAATCTTCCAATCCAGGCGCGGACGGATGGGACCCTGGCGGACTTCAGGCCACTGGGTGCCGGGCGCGCCGGAGATATCCACGTTGAACGACAGGGCATTCTCGTCCATGAAGTAGCGGCGGACACCGAATGAGCTGGCGTTCACACCCAGTGAGTAGCGGCCTTCATTAAAGAAGTCCGCCGGGATGTGGCAGCGGCTGACATAACGGCCTGCCTGGCGTGCGCCGAACTGCTCGAATTGCCTTGCATCGTCCGTATCAAAGGCGGTGAAAACATACTCGCCGCGCATGGTATTCAGGTACAGTCCCACCCGCAGGCCGGTGACGGGCGCGTCGAGCTGGTATTCCCATTCGACGGTGACCGGCTCGGTGGAGCGGACGGTGTCCACGATTTTGCCGGTGCGATCTTTCAGCCGCAGGCAGATCGGACGGAACGGCGCGCTCGAAGCAGGGATCTCATCCGCCTCCCAGGAGCGCTCACCTGATTCGGCCTGACCTGAGGCAAGATAAAAGTCAACCGCTTCGGGTGTGGGAGCACGCTTGATGAGCTGTCCCTTCTTAAGAACGATCGCTTCCTGGGTCAGCCGCAATATCGCGGACATGTTATGACTGACAAACAGAACGGTGCGTCCCTGCTGGGCAACATCGTTCATCTTGCCGAGGCACTTGCGCTGGAACTCGGCGTCGCCTACAGCGAGAACTTCATCAACCACAAGGATCTCCGGCTCGAGATGAGCGGCTACTGCAAAGGCCAGGCGCAAATACATTCCCGATGAATAGCGTTTCACCGGCGTGTCGATAAACTGGGAAACCTCAGAGAACTCAACCATTTCATCGAACTTGGCATCGATCTCCGAGCGTTTCATACCGAGGATCGCGCCGTTCATATAAATGTTCTCGCGCCCCGTGAGCTCGGGGTGAAAACCGGTCCCTACCTCAAGCAGTGAGCCCACGCGCCCGCGCACGCTGACGGTCCCCACGGTGGGTTCGGTGACGCGCGAAAGAATCTTGAGCAGCGTGCTTTTTCCGGCGCCGTTGCGACCTACGATGCCGAGAACCCTGCCTTCATCCAGGTCGAAGGAAACATCTTGCAAGGCCCAGATAAAGTTCTTGTTGGAAGAGGCGCCATTTCCTGAGCCTTTTCCCAGTGATTTGACATAGCGTACGGGCGCGGTGAATGTGTCCACCAGAACGTCGCGGAACATCCCGTAGCGAAACTTGGTCTGTGCCGCGCCGATGCGATAGCGCTTCCCCAATCCGTTGACAGTGATGGCTGTAGTCATGGCTAGATGGTGTCCGCGAATGTCTTTTCCATGCCGCGGAAGTAGAACAGTCCGCTGATCAGGAGAACGATGGAGATGCCAACCGATATCCAGAACCCGATATTCGGACCATCGCCGATGCCCAGCAGCGCCCAGCGGAATCCATTTACCACACCCGCCATGGGATTCAAAGCATAGACCATCTGCCATTTTTCTGAAACAGCTTTCGACGAATAGGCGACCGGTGTGATAAAGAACCAGAACTGGGTCAGGAAGGGGAGCACATAGTTGACATCGCGATATTTGACATTGATCGCCGAAAGCCATAAAGCCACCCCCAAGGCGGTGACGATGGCCAGCAGCAGGAAGAGAGGCAGAGTCCAAATGGTGCCCCAGTTGGGGGGATAGCGGTAATAGATCAAAAGCCCAATCAGGACCAGGCTGGCTATGGCAAAATCCACCAGCCCTCCCAGGACGGATGCCAGGGGCAGGATCAACTTCGGAAAATAGACCTTGGTGATCATGTTATGGTTCGACGTCAGGGAGCGGCTGCCCTGGTTGAGCGCGCCGACAAACAATCCCCAGGGGAGCAGTGCCGTATAGGCGAAGATCGGATAGGGAACATTATCGGTGGGCAGCTTCGCGACCTTGGTGAACAGGAAGAACATGACAAACATGGTCAGCACCGGCTGCAGGATCGCCCAGAAGGCGCCCAGCAGAGTCTGCTTATAGCGGACCTTGATATCCCGCCAGACCATAAAATAGACCAGCTCGCGGAAGAGCCACAGATCCCGCAAGTTGAGCGCGGTGAAACCAGTGGATGGCTTGATGTAAATGGTGGTTGGTTCGTGTTTGGTAAGTTCAGACATAAGACAATTAGATGAGTAGAGAGGAGTGGGTCATGCTGGAACTCTGTTTTCTATTCCCTGTTCTCCATCCTCTGTTCTCTACTTTCTATTCTCTCCTTATTTTCCTTGAACCACTCGATGGTCCGGCGCAGGCCTTCCTCGAAGGGGACCCGGGCGCACCAGCCGAAATATTCTTTGGCCCGCGAAACATCCAGGCCGCGGCGGGGCTGGCCGTTGGGCTTATCGGTCTGCCAGATGAGCTTGCCTTCGAAACCGGTTATGCGGACGATCATCTCGGACAGGTCCTTGATTGATATTTCATAGCCGGATCCCAGGTTGACGGGCTGGTCGCCGTTATATTTTTCAGCGGCAGTGAGGATGCCGTCCGCGGCATCTTCCACATATAAAAATTCGCGGGTGGGAGATCCATCGCCCCAGATGGGCAGCTCCTTCTCGCCGCGCTCCCGGGCTTCGATCGCCTTGCGGATCAGGGCCGGGATGACGTGCGAGGACTGTAAATTAAAGTTGTCGCGCGGTCCGTACAGGTTGACCGGCAGCAGGAAAATGGCGTTGAAGCCATACTGCTGGCGGTAGGCCTGAGCCTGGACCAGCATCATTTTCTTGGCCAGGCCATAGGGGGCGTTTGTCTCTTCGGGATAACCCATCCACAGGTCTTCCTCCTTAAAGGGTACGGGTGTGAACTTGGGATAAGCACATACCGTCCCGATGGCGACAAACTTGCCAATGCCATTTTTATAGGCCTGGTGCATCAGCTCCACGCCCATCATCAGGTTGTCATAAAAGAACTCGGCAGGATGTTCCCGGTTGGCACCAATGCCGCCGACATGCGCTGCCAGATGAATGACCACTACGTTCTTCGGGTCCACATCCTTCAGGGTATCGGCATACAGACGGCGGATGCCGTCGGGATCGACCAGATCGTAATTTTCAATGCGGGGAACGAAAATATCCGTTGCACCGCGCTGTTTCAGTTTTTCAATGACAAAAGAACCGAGAAAGCCTGCACCACCGGTAACTATGACTCTTTTGTTGGTCCAAAAATTATTCGTCATGTGATTTCCTTGGATGTGGAGCAAGTGAACAGGTATACAAGTACACAGGTAGACAAAGGAGTAAATCGATCCAGGAATGATTTGTCAACGTATGTACGTGTCTACTTGTTTACCTGTCTACTTTTTACATCCTCACTGCACAATAAATCGCGCATTCCTGTATTTTTCATCCGTGGGATTTTGAATGATGCCGGTTTTCAAGGCAAACAACAGCTCCCGGATGCCATCATCTGCATTCAGCGTGGTTTCGAAGCCCAGCACCTTTTTGATCTTGGCAAACGATACGGTGATGTCGCGAACGTCGCCGCCGAAGGTCAGGTTCTTATATTCGACGACAGTTTCAGGCATGCGCTTGAGGATCAGGCGCACGATGTCATCCTTCGAATAATTGCCAGCCTCGGTGCCAAGATTGAAAATCTCACCACATACCTTTGAGCGTTCAGCCTCGAGGCTGAGGATCATTCCCCGCACGGCATCACGGATATGGACAAAGGAACGGGAATAGCCGCGCTGGTAAATGATCAGGTCCCGCCTCGTGAACGCGTCCAGCACAAACTGGTTGACGAGCAGATCGAAACGCGTACGCGGCGAGATGCCATAGAGCGTGGCCAGGCGCAGGAGCAGAGGCGCACAGGATGCATTCTTTTGTGAGAGAAGAAACTCCTCAGCGGCAACTTTGGTCTCCGCGTAAAGCGAGTGAGGATGGACCGCCGACTCTTCCGTCACCGGGGTGCCCTCCGAAGATAATCCATAATTGCTGTAGGTGGAGGCAAACACGAATCTCTCCACGCCCAGATCGACCGCCTGCCCGAAGACGCTTTTCGTCGCCTCGACGTTGTAGCGCCAGGCCACCTGCCTGCCGACCGCCTGGCACGCCGGCCATCCGACGATGGCTGCCAGATGGACAATGGCATCCGGCCGGCGCCAGCCCTCCTTGAGCGCATCCTTGATGGAGCGCGACTCGGTCACATCCGATTTGACAAAATGAAAATTGGGATGGGATAGAAAGGGAACAAGCGATTCTCCGCCAAAGAGCAGCGAGTCGAGGACGGTCACGCGGTAATTGGCGCGCAGCAGCTCCGCGGTCAGGTGTGATCCGATATAGCCCGCTCCACCGGTGATCAGTACATGGCGGTCCGTCATTTCTCCTCCATCCGCAGCAGGACTTTAAATCCCTCCACCTGCAGGGTGGGGGCGTCCCTATCGCTGACGACCTCGATCCCATGCTCGATACAGGTCAGGCGGCAGATATCTGCAATATCGCCCTTGCCGGCAACCCGGACCTGTTTGTAGCCTGCAGCTTCCACGGCCGTGAGATGCTCATTTACCCGCTGGCGGGTCTTGCGATACAGGGAAAACGAATGCTCCACATAATCCACTGCCAGGCGGGCGCGCAGGGCGATGCCTTCCGGCGTAATGATATAACGCAATTTCTTGCGCTCCGCACGTTTTACCTTGACGTACCCCTTTGCAATAAGACGCTTTAAATGCCAGTTGACCGTTCCAACCGCCACCCCGAGCTGGGAGGCAAGGGTGGCCTGGTTCACATCGGGATCATTTTCGATGTTTTCAAGGAGGGTAAGCTCACGGAGATCGTCGTTGGGTGAATCCATATTTGTCAGCAATTCAAAATTCAGTGACTGAATTATAACCGAGAAAAATCCCGTGTCAAACGGGACGATTTCGGCAGGTGATATAATGCCCATCATGAAAAGATTTTTCACCCGGCCTCCCTGCTAAATCCCTGACCCCCAACGGCAAGTTTTTTCCCATGCCCGCTGGGCTGTTTGCTTTCTTTTCCTAACCCACAAAAAACCAACTCCTGACGATCTGGACGGTGCCTGACGCAGCCGGACGGCTTCGCGCCGCCCGTGCGCCATCCCGCTGGCAAGAAGCCAGCAGGGCAGCCGTCTGTTTTCATTTAAGTCCAGGGCCCGCGCCCCGCCCTCTCCAACCTGTCGCTTTTTTCTCAATTCGACAGATTGGAGGTTTCTCATGGAAACAATACGGGGCAGAACGTCCCTTGCTCTGGACTTGGATAATTTCAAGTCCAAACTTAAAAACCATGATCACGTCGTACTGGATCTGGGGACAGGCGACGGCCGGTTTGTACGTACTCTTGCCAGCAGGCACCCGGACTGGTTCGTGATCGGCGTGGATGCATGCCGGGAAAATTTGCGGGAGCATTCATCCGCAAAACAGTCCAACATGCTTTTCGTGATCGCCAGTGCCCAGGAACTACCCGCTGAGTTCCTGGGATCCTTCTCGCAGATCACCATTTACTTTCCCTGGGGAAGCCTGCTGGATGGACTGCTGGCCTGCCAGCCGGGTCTGATGCACGGGCTTGCCTGTGTTGCCCGTCCGGACGCACAGATCGAGATCTGCCTGAATGCTGGTGCGCTGGCAGAAGCCGGCCAGAGTCTGGAAAGCGGGACGGAGAGAGTTTATGAAAATTTGAGTCGACTGGGCTGGACTCTCAGGCATCCCCACCCGATGGACATTCAGGCGCTGGCCCAATTTCCCACAACCTGGGCGAAGCGCCTGGCTTTTGGACGCGATCCCCGGGCCATCCGTCTCCAGGGCAGATATCCTTAAAAAACAGGCGGCTGGAAAACCAGCCGCCTGCACTTATAACTGGATCGGCTGCGCACCGATCAGCCTGCGATGGGTGGCACGCATGCAGGCATCCATGACCACTTCCAGGCCGGCCTGGCGCGCTTTCTCGGCGGCCTCTTCATGAACGATCCCCTCCTGCATCCAGACGACTTTTGCCCCGGCCTTGATCGCATCATCCACGACCGAAGGGACATCCTCCGGCTTGCGAAAGACATCCACGACATCGATCTTTTCAGGGACAGACTGCAGGTCCGGATATGATTTTTCGCCCATGATTTCCGAGACCGTCGGGTTGACAGGGATGATCCGGTAGCCCTGGGCCTTCAAGTAGGATGCGATCGAATAGCTTTCCTTCGCCGGGTTGGAGGATAACCCTACCACTGCGATGGTTTTGGCGGATTGAAGTATTTCCTTCATCGTTTGATCTTGATTCATTTTCTCTCCTTTAACATTTCCCTTAAGGAATTTTCACCGGCAGCCTCACAATAAACTTTGTCTCACCCGGCCTGGACTCCACTACAAGCTGGCCATGATGGCGGTTGACCACAATGTCATGGGAGATGTGAAGTCCCAGCCCGGTGCCCTGGCCCGGCGGCTTCGTGGTATAAAACGGCTCAAAGATGCGGGAGCGGATGTTTTCCGGGATCCCCGGGCCGTTATCCACGATTTCGACGACTACATGACCATTGGTCGGATAGGTCCGGATGGTGATCTCCCCTTTGCCATTCATGGCATCGATGGCGTTGTCGATGATATTGGTCCAAACCTGGTTGAGCGCGCTGGCATAGGCTTCGATGCGCGGCAGGTTCGAGGCGTATTCCCGCCGGATGGTAATGCCGCGTTTCAGCTTATGCTGCATGATGACCAGCGTGCTCTCCAATCCTTCATGGACGTCCACTTCCAGCAGCGGGGCCTGGTCGAGGTAGGTGTATGACTTCATGGCTTGCACGATTTGCGAGATCCGCTCTGCAGCCTGCTGGATCTCTGCAACACGCGCCACTGTCAGGCAGGCAATTCCCAGCCACTGGATGGAAAGCTCGAACAATGCGCTGCCCCGAACCCGTAACTCCTCCAGCTCCTCAACATTCCACCCAAAGCTGACCATTGCCGGTGCAAGATCCCAGGCTGCCTCTGTGTGATTGGACTCCAGCCACTCCTGCAGATGGTCCACCCGGTCGATCTTGTCCAGGGCTTCGAGCTTAAGCGGGTTTGAAAAGCGGCGTGAGGATTCCTGCATGAAGGCGTCAAGCCATTCGGCCTGGTTCTCGCGCAGAGCCAGCATTTCGATCTGGTGGTTCAAGCCCTGCAGTTTTACCAGCGTCCTGCCCAGCTCCGCTGCATTCCTTTGGGCGGCCGCCGCGGGGTTGTTCAGTTCATGGGCCAGCCCGGCACTCAACGTGCCCAGGGCGGCCATCTTTTCCTGCTGGTGGAGGAGGGATTCATTCTGGCTGAGGCGGGCGATCACCCAGCGCAGGACGGCCATGACAGCCGTCGAGCTGGAGGCCAGCAAGGATTCAAATGCCTCCGGTGGGATACGCAATGCCACCCCATCCGTCTTTGCAATCACCGTGGCGTTGCGCGAAGCCCGTGAAAGCAGGGCCATCTCACCCACCACGTCACCCGGGTTTCGCACATCGATTTTGATCAGGGACTGCCCGGCTTTTTTTTGAACCTCAAACTCTCCCTGGATCACCACATAGGCGGCGTCCCCAGCTTCTCCCTGGCGCATGAGAACATCGCCCGCCTTCAGGGACACCGGCTCAGCCATGTCCATGAGGCGCTGCAGCTCCTCATCAGACAGGCCTTCAAAGAGGGGGGATTTACGGAGGTCGTTTAGGTTCATCACTGTAAAGGATGGGGTTCAGCTGCTCCAATGGAACGAAGAGCTGTCCGGCCCCACCTCAGATCGTTTTCAAATATTCCTTGACCATCGCGTACGCGATCGCGCCTTCGCCCACTGCTGAGGCCACGCGATGATTTGTCCCATAGCGCACATCCCCTGCTGCGAAGATACCCGGGACGCTGGTTTCCAATAAAAACGGGTCGCGCTCCAGGTCCCAGCCGGGAGGCGGCTGTTTATCCACCAGCAGGTCCGGGCCCGTGTAGATATATCCCTTTTCACTGCACTTCACCAGGCTGGAAACCAGCTGGCTTTGAGGCAGCACCCCGATGAATACGAACAGTGCCGGGGCATCCAGCGTCTTTACTTCTCCAGTGCTCGTATTCTTAACGACTATTTGCTCGAGCACATTCGTACCTTTCACTTCCATTAAATCGGTATCACACAGGATCTCGATTTTCGGGTTGTCATACATGGCATCGACGAGATATTTCGATGCGGTCGGTTGATGGCCGCGAATGAGCACCGTTACCTTGCAGGCAAAGCGGCTTAGATACAACGCGCCCTGAGCGGCGGAATTCGCCCCGCCCACCACGATGACATTTCTGTCCTTGTAATAAATGGCTTCGGTGTAGGCCGCACCGTAATAGATCCCTGCGCCGGTAAGCGTATCCGCTCCGGGCATCTTGAGGGTATGGAAGGAGGCCCCCGTTGCAACCAGCACGGTATGGCAGGAGATCTCCGTCCCGTCCGACAGCTCGACAATCCGGTACAAGTCCTTGACCCGAACGTGCTTTGCCTCCTGCGCCGAAAGGATCTCCACGCCGAATCTCCTTGCCTGCGAAACGGCCCGCCGGGTGAGATCGTCGCCTGAGATTCCGGTGGGGAAGCCAAGATAATTCTCGATCTTGGGACTGCTGCCTGCCTGCCCGCCCGGTGCAGCCTTCTCGATCACCAGGCACTTCAACCCCTCGGACCCGGCATAGACCGAGGCCGCCAGCCCGGCTGGTCCGCTTCCGATCACCACCAGGTCGTAGAAAGGCAGGCCTGCCCGGGTTTGCAGCCCAACTTTATCTGCCAGCTCCCTTAAGTCGGGAGCGACCAGGACAGTTCCATCCGGGAAAAAGATGACCGGCAGCCTGGTCTCGGGCGTGGAATCCTCCACCAGCTTGCGGGCATTGGAATCCTTTTCAATATCCAGCCACTGGTAGGGAATCTGGTGCCGGGTGAGAAAGTCCTTGGTCTCGTGACTGGAGAGCGACCAGAGCGTCCCGGCGATGCGAATCCCCTCGTAGGGCAGGTGAACGTGAGCCTTCCAATCCTCCAGCAGCTCATCCAGAATCGGGTACAGCCTTTCCTCCGGCGGGTGCCAGGGTTTCATCAGGTAATAATTGAGCCCGACTTCATTGATGGAATCGATCGCGGCCTGGGTATCCGCGTAGGCGGTCAGCAGGACGCGCTTGGCCTGCGGGTAGACCTGGACCGCTTCCATCAAAAATTCCACCCCCGTCATTTCAGGCATGCGCTGGTCAACCAAAAACAGCGCAACGGTCTCATTGCGCTGTTCCAGTCTCCCGAGATATTCGAGGGCGGTTTTCCCCTCGTTGAGGGGAATAATGCGGTAGTCGTGTCCGTAGCGGGCCCGAAGATCGCGCTCGATGGAATTCAACACCGAGCTGTCGTCATCCAGAGTCATGATCACAGGTTTTGCCATGCCGGAATTCTATCATGATGTATTTAATGGAACGAATCCATTCCATCCTTTATTTTCCAAGGCAAATGGTTCGCGAATATAATCCCTGAAAATATTGATGAAGGGAATTCAATCCATGTCCACCGATCCATATGAGCCGGCACAATTCGTCAAGATCGAACACCCCGTGTGGGCCAGAAATGCAGCCATTTACCAGATCAATCTGCGCCAGTTTACGGAAGAGGGAACGCTGCGCGCCGCCGAGGCGCACCTGCCTCGCCTGAAGGAGCTGGCTGTCGATATTCTCTGGCTGATGCCCATCCATCCGATCGGGAAAAAGAACCGCAAAGGCAGCCTGGGGAGTCCCTATTCGGTTCGGGATTATCTGGCGGTCAACCCGGAGTTTGGCGAGCTGGCAGACCTGCAGCATTTTGTGCGTGCCGCGCATGATCTGGGCATGTATGTCATCCTCGACTGGGTGGCGAACCATACTGCCTGGGACAACCCGCTCGTCGGGCAGCATCCCGAGTGGTATGCCCGCGACTGGAAGGGCGATTTCCATCCCTCTCCGTGGCGCGACTGGGATGACATCATCGATCTGGATTACAGCCAGCCTGGCCTGCGCAAATATATGACCGAAGCCCTGAAATACTGGGTGACGAGCGCGGACATCGATGGATATCGCTGCGACGTGGCAGGTTTCCTGCCCACCGATTTTTGGGACAATGCCCGCCGCGAGCTGGACGCCATCAAGCCGGTCTTCATGCTGGCTGAATGGGAATCGCGCGACCTGCACGCGCAGGCCTTTGATATGACCTATTCCTGGATGTGGTATGACTGCGTTCACAACATTACCAGGGGGAGATACGATCTGAATGCGCTGTACACCTTCTACTCGCACAATGAAAAGGAATACCCGCGTGACGCAATCCGCATGATGTTCGTCAGCAATCACGATAAAAATTCCTGGGAAGGGACCGAGTATGAGCAGTTTGGTGACGGCCTGGAGGCAGCCATCGTCCTTTCCGTGCTTGGCGAAGGGATGCCTCTGATCTATAACGGCCAGGAGGCGGGTCTTCACCGGCGTTTGGAATTCTTTGAGAAGGACCCGATCGAGTGGAAGCCCGATCCCATGGCTGACTTTTACAAGAAGTTATTTGCACTCAAGCATGCCAACACCGCCCTGTGGAATGGCAAGTGGGGTGGCAGAATGATCGAGGTTCCCAATACTGACCGGTACAAGGTCTTTAGTTTTGTCCGCCAGAATGGACGGGACAAAGTCTTTGCGGTATTGAATTTTTCTGATCAGCCGCGAACCGTATCCTTCCGGGATGGCCTGTATCACGGTGAATATACCGATTTCTTCAGCGGCGAGCGCGCGACCCTGGATGGATCTTTGGAGCTGACACTTGACCCGTGGGGTTATAAAGTGTTTGTAAAGTAATAGGGTTGGGACCACAATTGTGAATCAAAAACCTCCGAGCCTTTGAAACTCGGAG
Source organism: Syntrophothermus sp. (assembly GCA_050259515.1). Lineage (GTDB taxonomy): Bacteria > Chloroflexota > Anaerolineae > Anaerolineales > Villigracilaceae > Defluviilinea. The sequence goes on along the minus strand of JBLNAU010000033.1, from coordinate 3,026 downwards.
GTTTTAAGAATCAAGCTACAGAACTATCCCCATCTCCACTTCGTGCCTTCCTTTGTATCCTCGATCACTACACCCAGCTCCTTCAATCGATCGCGGATCAGGTCAGACATCGCCCATAGCTTTTGCTTGCGCACTTCGCTGCGTACTTCCACGAGCAGGTCCACGAATTTATCTGCATCACCGGAGCCTTGTTTTTCCAGCAGGCGCAGGCCTAGCACACCGGTCAGTTCCCGCAACATCGCCTGGGCAGGCTGGAGCTGCTCGTTGGTCGCGCCGTTATCGCGGGCGGTGTTGATGGCTTTCACCAGCTCAAAGAGGGATGCAATGGCGAGCGGTGTGTTGAAATCGTCGTCCATGGCATCGATGAAGGATCCTTTTGTGGAGTCCGTCTGGGACGTGATGGCGGAGGCGGCCTCGGCAGAGAGTCCGGCGGCGGAAGCGGAAGCCGGTCGGAAAGCGGATTTGAGGCGTTCGAGCGATTTCTCCGCCGCGTCCTGCGTCTCCTCATTGAAGACCAGCGGGGCGCGATAGGAGCCCATCAACACCAGCATGCGCATGACGTCTGCATCGCGTTTCTTGAGAAACTCCTTGATGCTGACGATATTGCCCAGCGACTTGGACATCTTTTCGCCGCCCAGCTGCAGCATGCCGTTGTGCACCCAGTAGCGGGCAAACTGTTTGCCGGTATAAGACTCGGTCTGGGCGATCTCATTCTCATGATGCGGGAAGATCAGGTCGTTGCCGCCGCCGTGAATGTCGATCTGCTCGCCCAGCTCCGCCAGGTTCATCGCCGAGCACTCGATGTGCCAGCCGGGACGTCCCTTGCCCCACGGGCTGTCCCAGGAGATCTCTCCGGGCTTGGCGGCCTTCCAGAGGGCAAAATCCATGGGATGGTCCTTGGCTTCCCCGACCTCGATACGCGCACCGGCCTGCATGTCGTCAATTTTGCGGCCGGAGAGCTTGCCATAATCGTCATCGCTGACCACGCTGAAATACACATCCCCATTGGGTGCGGCATAGGCTGCTTCCTTGCGGATCAACCCCTGGATGAATTCAATAATCAGCGGCATGGTCTTGCTGACCTGCGGATTGGATGTGGCTGGTAGCACATTTAAATGATTGAGATCGTTTGTGTAATCTTCAATATAACGCTGTGAGAGTTTCAGCGGATCTTCGCCGAGCTTGTTGGCGCGGTTGATGATCTTGTCATCCACATCCGTATAGTTCATGACGTGCTTGACGGTATAGCCGCGATATTCCAGATAGCGGCGGATAATATCGAAGACAAGGGCCGACATGGCATGGCCGACGTGCGCGTCGTTATAAACAGTCACGCCACAGACATACATCTTGACGAGGTTCGGCTCCAGGGTCTGGAATTCTTCCTTCTTGCGTGTGAGGGTGTTGTAAAGGCGGATCATAGGTTTAATTTACCACAACAGGTATAAAGGGGAAGAGTATTGCGTGGAATTGGTGTACAAGTACACAAGGAAACAGGTACACAAGTTTTAACCTGTACACCTGTCTACGTGTTTATCTGACTGCTTGTCTACTTTCTCTTCTTGCCGTTCTCTTCTTCCACGCGGGCAAAGATCATGCGCCCGGCTGCGGTCTGCAAAACCTTGGTGACGACCACATCCTTGTACTCTCCGATGTAATCGTGTCCATTTTCGACAACGACCATGGTGCCGTCGTCCATGTAGCCCACGCCCTGACCGAACTCCTTGCCTTCCTGGAAAATGTTCAGGTTCATCCGCTCGCTCGGCAGCACGACAGACTTGACGGCATTCGCCAGCTCATTGATGTTCAGGATGGTCACACCTTGAAGCTCGGCCACGCGGTTAAGATTGTAATCGTTCGTTAGGATGGGACACCTGAGCTGCCGCGCCAGAACCACCAGCTTGTCATCCACTTCACGGACGCCCTCGGCGTTGATATCACTGATGCGGACCAGGATGTTGGGAAGCTTCTGCAATTCGGCCAGCACTTCCATGCCGCGGCGGCCGCGCTGGCGGCGCAGGCCATCGGGCGAGTCGGCGATATATTGAAGCTCGTTCAGAACGAAGCGGGGGATCAAAAGCGTGCCCGGCAGAAAGCCTGTTTTGGCAATGTCAGCAACACGTCCGTCGATGATCACGCTTGTATCGAGTAAGATGGTGCGGTTCAGGTTAGTCCAGGATGAGGATGAGCCGCTTTCCCCGCCGCGGCCGCTCAGGGTGCTGAACAACCCCATGATGTCGCCCTGGCGCATGACGAACAGCGAGATCCCCAGCCAGGAGAATACGATCACTCCCACGAAGGGCAGGATCTGTCCGAAGGGCGCTGGCAGAAGGGAGAGCGGGAATGCCAGCAGGGCAGCCGTCAGCAGACCGACGACCATGCCGGCCAGGCCTGCGAAAAGGGTCTCTGCGGAGAGCCGGCTGAGCTTGGCACGGATCCAGCGGGCCGGGCGGGTCGTCACATACGGAGTCAAAACCAGCCCTGCCAGGGCTGAGATCAAGCCAATGATCAAGGCATAGCGGACCGATTCTCCCAAATTGTCGCCCCCGAATTGAAAACCCCAAAAACCGCCGATAATTCCGAGAAGAATCATGCCGACGATACGAAAAATAAATTCAGTACTCACAATAACTCCTTAATAAATGCAGAATAATGTTAACATGATAGCATGGCTGCAGGGCATAGTCAACCAAACGGGTCATTGCTCATATATAATTGTTATAATGGTCTACACAGAGTTTTTTAACATATCTGACTGTATGGGATTTGACCTGCATATTGAAAATTCAAGCTATTCGTTAAAGAAACGATATATATGACTCTTACCGATAAACTTAATCGTCCGTTACGCGACCTGCGGATCTCGGTCACCGACCGGTGTAACTTCCGCTGTGTCTATTGCATGCCCAAGGAGGTCTTTGGGTCTGATTACCAGTTCCTGGACCGGAAGGATGTCCTGACCTTTGAAGAGATCAGCCGCTTGGCGCGCATTTTTGTTGCTCACGGCGTACAGAAGATCCGTCTGA
>JBLNAU010000032.1:0-4075 GCA_050259515.1 Syntrophothermus sp. | reverse complement strand
ATTGTTCCAAATGCTAATCATTGTGCCCAGTACACTGCGCCTGAGTTTGTCAACCAGAAGATTCTGGAATTTCTAAATTAGAATTTCTTCCTTCCTTCTTAAATCCTTAGACCCTATTCCTAGGTTCGCTGATTTATGCATACCCGCACCTGGAAAGAATACTTGTTGAGCGATACGGCCATCCTGGTCTGGATGGCTATGGCATCGATCCTGCTCCACTGTCTGTTCAACAATCAGTATGGCTTCCACCGCGATGAGCTCAATTTTATCGAAGATGGACGCCACCTGGCCTGGGGGTATGTCGATTGCTCACCTTTTACGCCCTTTGTGGCTCACATCGCTGAGACACTGTTCGGCACATCGCTAGTTGGAATCCGCTTCTTCCCGGCTGTCTCGCAGGGATTGGTCCTGATCCTGACCGGGCTGATGGTCCGGCGCATGGGTGGGAGCCGCTGGGCGCAGGTCATCGCTGCGAGCGCTGCCGTCCTTTCCGGCGTATCGCTGTCGCAAGGCAGCATCTTCATGTACGTCTCCTTTGACTTGCTCTGGTGGGTCGTGGTGGCATATGGCGTGATCAGCCTGCTGAAAACCAATGACCCTCGCTGGTGGCTGTTGATTGGCGCAGGCATGGGCCTGGGCATGCTGACTAAGCTGACCATGAGTTTCCTGGTTGCCGGGGTAGTAGCGGGGGTGCTATTTACCCCGGCGCGCCGGTACTTGAAAAGTCCCTGGTTATGGGTCGGTGCGGTCGTGGCGATAATGATCTTCCTTCCCAACCTGCTCTGGATGGCGCAGCATGATTTCATTACATTACAAAAACTGTCCTTCATCCATACCCGTGACGTGGGGGATGGGTATTACAAAATGTTTCTTCCCGAACAGCTGTATTCTGCCGCCAATCCCCTGGCCGTTTACCTGTGGGTGTTAGGATTATATTTCTTCTGGCGCTGTTCAGGCAGCTCTGGCCAACCCTCGGAAACGGATGGACCGAAGCAGTCCGCGTTTCCGCATTACCGTCCCCTGGTCTGGATGTACGCGGTGCCACTGGCGTTGTTCCTGGCTATGCGGGGGCGGGGGTATTACCTGGCCCCTGCCTACCCCATGTTGATAGCCGGCGGCGCTTATTACGTTGGCGAGCAGGTGCGTCACTGGACGACAGCCGACCGCGATGCCAGGTATTCCTGGCTCTATTACAGCCTGGTCATCAGTGGACTGATCGTGGCCTCCATGTCCATGCCAGTTGTGCCCGTCAATTCGTTTTGGTGGAAAATAGGCGATAGTACGCACGCGCTGTTCCGGGATGAGATCGGCTGGCCCGAGATGGTCAGGACCGTGGCGAGTATCCGCGACAAGGTCCAGCCGGAAGAGCGCCAACACCTGGGCATCCTGGCCAGCAACTATGGTGAAGCCGGGGCGATCAACGTTTACGGTCCAGCCTATCACCTGCCACACGCCATCAGCGGCATGGATTCCTACTGGTTATGGGGGTATGGCGACCCTCCGCCCGAGACCGTGATCGTCGTGGGCATGACGCAATTGGATGCCTCTTCACTCTTCGAAACTTGCTCCGTGGTCGGCACCACCGCGAACCCGTATGGCATTCAAAACATTGAGAGCCTGTACTTCCCCGATATCCTGCTCTGCCGCCATCTGCGCCAACCCTGGGAACAGTTCTGGAAAACGTTCCTCTCTTATGGCTAAGAGGCCGCTCAGTTATTGGCGATCGACTATTTTCTAGACAATCGTGCAGGGAACTTGTAAACCCTAAGGAGATGAGAGCATGAAAAGCCAGATTGCGCAAACATCGAAAGGGCCGATTGAATATACCAGACTCGGTAGTGGTCCGGTAGTGCTCGTGTGTCACGGCACCTCCAGCAATTGCTTTTCAACGGAGCTGGCTGGCCCCTTAGTTGATGCTGGTTTCAGCGTGATTACACCTTCCCGTCCGGGCTATGGTCTGACTCCACTAGCGGTTGGTCGGAGCGCAGCGGATGCTGCCCAGGCGCTGATTGCTCTACTGGACCATCTGGAAATTCCGTCCTGCGCGGTAGTCGCCGTTTCTGGTGGCGGCCCAACCGGCCTGGCATTGGCGGCAGGCTTCCCGGAGCGGGTGAGCCGGCTGGTGTTGGTCGCAGCCGTTAGCCGTCCCGAGGGGCGTCCCAACGAGCCAGGCTTTAAGAACCAGACTGCCTTCTATGGGCCAATGCACAACCTGACCTGGGGCATGCTCGGGCTGATGAGCCGGCTCTCACCGCGCGCCATGGCTCGTCAAACCCTGGCCATTTTCTCAACGCACGATCCTGAAGATGGGCTTAGTAAACTCTCTCCAGAAAGCATTGAAAGGATTGCCCGGTTCTACCGCAGGCATTCCTCGCGCCAGGGCGCTCTGAATGACGCAACCCACACCGTGGGAGTAGAAGTGCTCCAAAAAATCCACCAGCCAACACTGGTCATCCATAGTTGCGAGGATAATTCGGTGCCATTCCATCATGCCGAGTGGTCGCTCAAGAACATCCCTGATGCCGAATTGTGTGAGGCTGGGATCACCGGCCATTTCTTGTGGGTCGATCCTGATTTTAACCGCATCCGCGAGCAGTTAGTTCTTTTCCTTGGGACAGAGGAAAAGCATAGAATTTAAATGTACTTGCCGCGAAAAAGATGTAGAGGAGAACCCCAATGGAACAAACACAGCCTGAATCCGCTCGATATTCCAGGCTAATTTCTAACTTGCAGCCATATGTGCCCGCCCCTGCCGACACGCCTCGTCTGTTCTTCCAGTCGAACGGCGAGACGGCGGAATGTAGAGCTTGGTGGAAAGAAGGGAGGAAGTCATCCTAAATGAGATTATACAACTTCCGGTAGTAACCCAGGTTATCCGGGTGCAGAAGCGCGATTTCAATCGTAAAAGCAGTCGCCTCCATTGTGTTGATCTATAATGGATCTATGGTAGTGCCTATTTTGGCTACAAAACTCTATCTCCCCTCGCCCCGACCTAAGCTGATCTCCCGTCCCCGCCTGGTTGAGCGGCTGAACGAAGGCCTTTCTTTGGGACGGAAACTGACCCTTGTTTCAGCTCCCGCAGGATTTGGGAAAACGACTCTGGTCAGCGAATGGGCCGGTGAATGTGGTCTACCAGTTACCTGGCTGTCGCTGGATGAAGGGGACAATGAAACCACTCGCTTCCTGATGTATCTGATCGCGGCGTTGCAAAGGCTGCCATCTAAAACTAGTGGAACAAATATTGGCGCTGGGGCAATGGGTTTGCTCCAGTCCCCTCAGCCACTACCAGCTGAATTAATTCTGACCACCCTGCTGAATGACCTCACCACCAAAGGTGGTGCCAACGGCTTTTGCGGTGCCAATTCCATTTCAGATAAGTTCGTCCTTGTCCTCGAGGATTATCATCTGATTGATTCTAGACCAGTAGATGAAGCCCTTGCTTTTCTGATTGAGCACGCACCACCCCAGATGCACTTGGTCATCACAACCCGCCAGGACCCATCGCTCCCGCTGGCCCGCCTGCGAGTGCGTGGTCAACTGACCGAGATACGTGCAGCGGATCTGCGCTTTACCCCGGCTGAAGCCGCAGAGTTTCTTAATCGGGTGATGGACCTGGGCCTATCCGCGGAAAACATTTCCGTTCTTGAGGCTAGAACTGAAGGCTGGATTGCGGGGCTCCTTTTGGCCGCCCTTGCTATGCAAGGAACGATTTCTATGAGGGGAAACCCAGGCGCTGCCAGCTTCATCCAATCGTTCACCGGCAGCCACCATTTCGTGCTGGACTACCTGCTGGAAGAAGTCCTGCGCCGGCAGGCCGAAAAAGTCCAGGCTTTCCTGCTGTACACATCCATCCTCAATCGCTTGTGCGGGTCGCTTTGCGATGCTGTCTTGGGCGATACTACAAGTCCCGGTCAAACGACCCTTGAATACCTTGATCGAGCCAACCTGTTCATTGTCCCCCTGGATAACGAGCGGCGCTGGTACCGCTATCACCATCTCTTTGGGGATTTGCTGCGCCAGCGGTTAGAACAAAGCCTGTCACCCGCGGAAATTGCAGAATATCATCTCCGCGCCA
>JBLNAU010000031.1:0-2524 GCA_050259515.1 Syntrophothermus sp. | reverse complement strand
TTCTTTCCGCCTACGCCGAAAACGACGAGGAGCTGCTCGGCACACTGGGGGGAAGTCTGGCGGCGATCATCGCAAATGCCCGCCTGCTCGAACAGATCCGCGGCCAGGCTGAACGCGAGCGCATTCTCTTTGAGATCACTGACAAGATCCGCCGCACTACAGACATGGACACAATTCTGGCGACGACTGCCAGCGAGCTGACCCGTGCCGTGGGTGCGAATCGAGCGCGCATACGGGTCGGCATCAGGTCTACACGGCCGGAAAATGAGGCCCAGAAATGAACCGGCGCCTTTCCCTTGATTGGCTCCTGCCGCGCACAGGCGGACGGTTCATCCTGTTCGTCCTGGTCATTTCACAGGTCGCATCCCTGCTGGGTGCAATCCCGGGCATTCTATCCATCCAGGTCAATGCCCAGTTCGGAGCCAGAGAACAACAAATCCTCGGTAATGTTGTTCCTGTATTGATCCTGCTAAGTTTTGCGATCCTTTTTCCGCTCGGACTGCGCTTCACATCCGCTGCCCGCAAGAGGCTCGATTTCTGGAAGGAAGGAACTCTTAAAGCAGACCGGGTGGAGGAATTCAAAGCCTGGAAACAGATCACCAGCCTGACATGGAACTATGGGATCGCTTCCCTTTTGGTGTTCTCCCTGGTGATCATCATACCGGGTGTCGGCCTTACCCTCCTGATAAGTGGAGAGATCATCTCGCCCTTCCAGCCGACATCCCTCACCTCGCAGGACGCCCTGTATGTGTTGCTCGGCGGGTTTGTTGCCGTGCTGGGCTCGGTGATTCTCTCCATTTTGCTGATCGAGCGTTTCACCCTGCCCGCCCGCCTGGCCCTGCTGCCCGAGGATTTCGAGACCCAGTTGACCGGCCGGTCAGGACCGCTGCTGGTCAGTAAATTTATTGTATTGATCCTCTCCTTGATTACCATCGCGATCCTGTTGATCGCCCCCATCGGTTACCAGCAGACCATTCGGGTCCTGTACTCGGAAGTCGGCTCGATGGAGGTGTTCCATGACATCCAGATTCAATCCATCCTGTTTAGTCTGCTCGCCTTCCTCCTGGGAGCCGGGTTTGCCTATTATGTTTCGCGGTCGATCTCGGATCCCATCAAGGAATTGATCTCCACATTTACACGGATCGAGCAGGGCGACCTTACCCAGCGGGCCCAGGTAAGCGCCACGGATGAGCTTGGAATTGTGACGGTTCAATTCAACCGCATGGTTGCAAGACTGGAGGCCCTGCAGACAACGCTCGAGCAGCAGGTTCTCGAACGGACGAAGCAGCTCACGGCGACAAACGAGGTCGCCCGGGCCGCATCCTCCAGCCTGGATCCCGATGAGCTGATCCAACGGGTTGTGGATCTCTTCCCGGAGCAGTTTGGCTATTATTACGCGGCGATCTATCTGCTCGACCCCAGCGAAAAATGGGCCGAATTAAAATATGCCACCGGGGACGCCGGGCGCGTGCTCAAGGAAAACCGTCACCGCCTGGAGGTGCCCGGACGCAGCATGGTGGCAACCTCCATCCAGGAGCGCAGCCCGCGCATTGCGCAGATCGCATCCCAGGAAACGCAGCGCTACGAGAACCCGCTGCTGCCTTATACCCGTTCCGAGATTGCCCTGCCCCTGATCGCGGGGGATCATGTCCTCGGTGCGCTGAACGTCCAGTCCATGCGCGAGGCGGATTTCGGCCCACAGGTGATCGAGACCATGCAGAATATGGGGAGCCAGGTTGCCATTGCTCTTGAAAATGCCCGCCTTTTCCAGGAAGCGCAGCAGGTGATCCGCGAGATGCGGACTGTCCAACAGCAGTACCTGGTGGAAGGCTGGGACAGGTTCACCAACGAGAATGAGTACCTTGAATATACCGTGGGAGATGAGATCTCCGACGATGCTGAACAGCTAGAAGTTGCCATCAACCTGCGCGATCAAATCCTTGGCCAGATCACGCTGGAGGGCAGGAAAGACTGGACCCTTGATCAGCAGTCACTGGTGGACGCAGTCGCCAAGCAGGCAGCCATCGCCCTGGAAAATGCGAGACTGGTCCATGAGAGCCATCAGGTGGCTGTCCGGGAGCGCATGCTGGCCGAGATCAACTCGAAGATCTGGTCGGCTGCAACGATCGATGGCATTCTCCAAACCGTTGTCAAGGAACTCGGCAGAAGATTGGATGCATCCGAGGCAACGATTGAATTATCCGTTGAAGATCAAACGCCGGATGCCAACTCACCCTCCGGCGAATAGCAGCCAGAAAAAATCATGGAAATCAACCCATCGAAGTATCCCACTCTCCGAACCCGGCTGGCAGTCACCCTGATCGTGCTTGGGGCGCTATTTTCCTTAACGGTCGCTTCCATCCTCTATATTAATTTTCAACGCGAGCAGAGGGAGAGCCTGCGGCATCGGCTGGAAAACATTGCCACGCTTGCCGGCTTTCAACAGAATGGTGATCTTCTCGAAAAGGTCCAGGCACAGGGGGATGAGAATTTTCAAAAGATCCACTCCACAAATTTACGGATC
>JBLNAU010000030.1:0-3926 GCA_050259515.1 Syntrophothermus sp. | reverse complement strand
TAGGACTTGGAGAGATTCATGCCGACCAGTTCATCTGTGAATTCGAAGTCAGCGTTGGGCAGAGGCTCGATCCGAAGGTGGACTTCGCCGAACTGACCTGCGCCGCCCGACTGTTTCTTGTGGCGGTACTGGGCAGCGGCCTTGCGGGTGATGCCTTCCCGATAGGGGATCTTCGGTTGTTGTGTGTTCAGCCCCACCTGAAATTTGGTCTGTGCACGATGCAGTGCTACATCGATATGCTGATCACCCATCCCCTGCAGGACGGTCTCATGGGTAATGGGATCGTTCTGCCAGGCAAGGGTCATATCCTCCTCGCATAAACGCGTGAGGGTGGGGGAAATTTTTGCCGCATCTGCCTGGGTCTTTGGCGTGACTGCCACACGATACAGGGCAGCGGGGAATTTGGGCTTTTCGAGTGTGAGGGGGTGACCCTTGTCACAGAAGGTATCCCCGGTTGTGGTGACGGTGAGTTTCGAGACCGAAGCAATGTCCCCTGCATGGATGACTTTTGCAGCAATTTGTTCCTTGCCGCGCTGGAAGTGCAACCCCGACATGCGTTCTTCTGCGTTCTTACTCTGGTTCCATACCCGTGCATCGCCCTGGATCGAGCCAGAGAACACCCGGAAGTAGGTTACCTTCCCGACAAATGGATCAGCCGTGGTCTTCCAGACATAAGCGGCTAAGGGACCCGCATCAGAAGGGGCCAATTTCTCTTCGCCGCCCTTGCCCTGGGCGACGCGCTGAGGCGCCTTCAAAGGAGAGGGCATCAGGTCGATAATGTCGTTGAGCAGGGCTATCGTGCCGATCTCGCGTCCGCCTGCCGCGCAGAAGACCGGAACGAATTCTCCCGCATATACCACATCTTCGAGACCGCGGACCATCTCTTCGTCGGTGAGAGAACCGTTCTCGAGATATTTTTCCATCAGCTCGTCTTCGCCTTCGGCAGCGGCTTCCACCATGGTGAAGTGCGCAGCTTCGGCCTCATCCTTTAGATCAGCGGGAATCTCAGCGATGGTCTTGCCGTCGCCTACATAGGCTTTCATCCCGATGATGTCCACCACACCGCTGAAGCTCTGCTTCTCGCCGATCGGCAGGTGCACCTTGATGGCACGCTTGCCATGCGCCCGGACAAACTCCTCCACGGCAGCATAAGTCTTATTCAAGTCGGCGTTATCCCGGTCCATCTTGTTGATGACGAAGAACCTCGGCAGGTTGAACTCGTCTGCGTAGCGCCAGGCCAGTTCGGTGCCAACTTCCACGCCCGCGACCGCGTCCACTAAAATAATGGCGCCGTCGGCAACACTCAGGGCGGAGATGGCCTCTCCGACAAAATCGGTGTAACCGGGCGCGTCTATGATATTGATCTTATGATCGCGGTGCTCAACAGGGATGACACTGGAATAGATGGAAATCTTTCGTCTTTGCTCTTCCTCGTCATAGTCAGAGATGGTGGTGCTGTCCTCGACTTTGCCGAGGCGTGTGGTCGCCCCCGTGGCGTGCAGGAATGCCTCCGCCAACATCGTTTTTCCCGCGCCTCCATGCGAGACCAGAGCGATGTTGCGAAGAAACTCGGTGGTATACTCTTTCATGGAAAAACCTTTCCTTAATGTAGGTTACTAAACCAGGTAGCTGCGTGATTGTAAAAGAACTCCACTGAATTGTCAAAGTGAGTTGTTTCACTTTCTAAAAATGACAGAATAGGCAAAATTCCGCTGGATTATGTCCTTTCAGGTATAAAACATGTTCCAACGCCTGTTCTTCCAGCTCAGCTACTACCGCCGGCCGCCGTGGGATACAGGCATCAGTCCACCGGAATTAATCGAATTCATCCAAAGCCATGCACCCGGTCGCGCCATCGATATTGGATGCGGTACCGGAACCAATGTGATTACTCTCGCGCAAGCTGGCTGGAAGGTCACAGGAGTGGATTTCGCACCACGGGCTATTCAAATTGCCAGGCGAAAAATCAAGGCTGCCCATATACAGGCCGAGATATCGGTAAACGATGCCACAAAGCTGCAGGGTGTGGAAGGACCTTTTGACCTTGCCCTGGATATCGGCTGCTTTCACAGCCTTTCGCAGAGCGGCCAGGAGAAATATCTCGATCAATTGGACGGGATCCTGGCGAGCAAGGGATGCTGGCTCATGTATGGCTTCTTCCGTCCGGATGCGGATCAGGCGCCTCCCGGGCTTGTCGAGGCGGATATCGGCCGACTCTCCGCCCGTTTGACTCTCCTCTCACGACGCGACGGGCTCGAAAAAGGCGCAAGACCTTCCGCCTGGTTCCTTTTTCAAAAGAAAAGGCCCGTACCATAAGGTTGTAAAAGTATTTCGGACAGGGGCTGAGCATCACAATTCCATCATACCCAGAGACATCATGAACATCCAAGCCAACGAAATTGATATCATCGCTAAAAGTATGATCTTCGATCTAACGAAAGCATTTGGCCTGCCGCCGACGGAATTTACAAAATCAATGGTCCGCCTGCTTTTCGGAAGGGTGGCACACGTCGCTGCAGAATTCGCCATGGAAGTGGACTGCGCCGTTGCAGAAGGCGGAGCTGCCGGCGGAGCGCGCAGAAGTTTGCCCCGTTTCGTTAAGTCATATGAGGCGCGTGGCATCGAGAACATCCCGCCGAGCGGGCCACTCATCGTAGCTTCCAACCATCCCGCATTTATTGATTCGTTTGTCATCACCGCCAATGTCAACCGCCCGGACTACAAGGTGATCATCGGTGACATTCCATTTTTGGAGAACATGCCGCACATCCGGGAGCATGCCATCTTTGCACCTGAGGACGACAACACCCTGGGACGAATGCAGGTGATCCGCGAATCCCTCCGTCATCTGAAGCAGGGCGGTGCCCTTTTGATCTTCCCGCGCGGGGAGATCGAGGCCGATCCGGAATTCATGCCCGACCCGGATGCCGAGTTCAACCACTGGTCGCGCAGCCTGGAGATCTTTATGCAGCGCGTTCCGGGCCTGCAGATCCTGGTCACGATGACCAGTGGAGTCATCTCTCCGGCTGCCATGCGGCACCCGGTCACCTGGTTCCGCAGAACCCGGCCAGACAAGCAGCGGCTGGCCTTCATTTATCAACTGGCATGGCAGATCCTGAGCGGCAGACAAACTTTTGATCTGACGCCGCGGGTGACCTTTGGCGAGGTTCTCTCCGGGAATCATCACACGGATGTGCTTGCCGAAGTGGAACAGGCTGCCTGCCGGACTCTGGAGAAGCACATGGCCTGGAAATACGTATGAAACCTGAGATCCGTATCTTCAGAAATCTAAGAGACATCAGCCGGAATGCAGCAATGCTCTTTGTTGAGCAGGCCGGAAAGGCGATTCAGGAGCGCGGTCAATTTCTCGTGGCGCTCAATGGCGGCAATACCCCTGCAGGAACGTTCCAGCTGCTCGCAACTGAGTTTCGGGAAAAAGTGGATTGGAGCCACGTCCATATCTTCTGGGGTGACGAGCGCAGTGTTCCCCCCACCGATCCGGAAAACAGTTATGGGCAGGCGCGGGATTTATTCCTTCGGCATGTGCCCATCCCTGATTCCAATACCCATCGCATTGAAGGGGAGATCGCGCCTGCCGAAGCTTCCAAGGATTACACCATGATCTTAAGGAAGTTCGCCTCGGCCCCGCTCGAATGGCCTCGCTTCGATCTGGTCTACCTGGGAATGGGAGAGGACGGGCATACGGCCTCCTTGTTTCCAGGCTCCCCTCTCGAGGCAACAACGCCTGTCATGGCGGTCACCGGTCAATACCAGGATCGCCCGGCGCAGCGGGTCACGCTCACGCCGCTGGTTTTCAACAGTGCCCGCATGGTTGTGTTCATGGCCGCCGGTGAAAAGAAGGCTGCCACCCTGGCTGAAGTCCTGAGTGGAAGATATAACCCCGAGCTTTATCCGGCGCAGCGGAT
>JBLNAU010000029.1:0-4260 GCA_050259515.1 Syntrophothermus sp. | reverse complement strand
AGAATCCCGCGCTGGAAGGAATACGCCACATCCGAGGCTGTAAGGCTGTTGCCGTTGTGGAACTTAACATTCGGCCGAATGTGGAACGTCCAGGTGAGGCCGTCTGGAGACAACTGGTATGAGTCGGCCAGCTGCGGAACAAACTTACCTGCGTTGGCTCCATCGTAAAAGACCAGAGTCTCGTAAATATTTTGGATCACTTCCCCACTGATCGTGTCGTAGGCCAGAGCCGGGTCGAGCGTGGTGACATCTCCGCTGATCGCCCGGACAAAGGTTTTTTGATCGGCAGTCAAACTTGCGAGATTGGCAGAACTGACTCCCCCAGGCGCAAACGCAGTGATAAACAATGACAAAATGAGAAGCCAGATTGTCAGCAACTTAAGACGAACAAATACAGGTGAACGAAGCATGATATCCCTCCAGAGAATATAGAATAACGATCCCACCAGATATTGAGTTTCCAAGCAAGGCATCTGTGCGAGCTGGAAACTTTAAATTTATTATAGGATTCCCGACTCTCCCTTCAAGTGATGAATGTCATGTATACATGTATGGAATTTATTTGCCCCTTCAGTTCATTCATGGATCTTTTTTTACGAGCGATAAAAGAGCAACAAAAATTTTCTCAGCATGTGGGAATAGCGGTAAAACACTCCGGCTTATTCGATTCATAAAAGGTTTTTTTTCACATTGGTAGCGGTACTTTTTATGGCCTATGGCCGTTCAAGTTCAAAGAAGATTTACTACATCCATATAGGCAGGCTAAAGATCCGGCAGCCTGAAGGTCCTGACCAGGAAGATGGCCATCTGGTCACGGGTGACCGCCTTGCCCGGGCAGTAGTTGCCTCCCCCGCAGCCGCCGGTGATCTGCTCATTCGCCAGCTGCTCGATGAACCGGGCCGTAAAGTCCGTCTTGGGGACATCCAGGAACATCCCGGTTGCGTCGGGTGGGATGTAGTTTGAGCCGTGCTCTGCCCGCAGCAGGAAGACCGCCATCTGCGCCCGGGTGATCGTCGCCGTGGGACAATACTGTTTTGGGGAGACAGTACAGCCGCCCGTGATGCCTTCATTGGCCAGCTGCTCGATCCATGGAGCGGTCCAGTCACTGGCGGGGACATCCATGAAGATGCCAACTGCGGGAGGCGGGGTGTAATTGGAACCATGTTCCGCGCGCAGCAGGAAGACCGCCATCTGCGCCCGGTTGACCGATTTCAGCGGACAATAATTGAGCGGGCTCTGGGTGCAGCCCCCGGTGACCCCGGCCTTGTATAAGCGCTCGATATAGCTCGAAGCCCAGTATTCCAGCGGCACATCCATAAAAGTGGATTTCTGGACGGTGTAGGCTTCGCCAATCGTGTAATTTCCATTCCCGCTGCCATTTCCTCCCAGGGGATGGTTGTTCCCATCCCGGATGCTGTCATTGTCAGACAGCTCCAGACGAAGGGTGCCATTCCCTGAACCCGTATTGACTGTGACGGTGTAGGTATCGCCCGTTCCACTTACCGACGAAATGGATGCGCCGGTAATCCCCGTGACGGCCAGCGTAAAATCGTCAAAAGGCGCGCTTGTATCGACCCCGGTGACCGGGCTGGTAAATTTGACCGTAAAGCCTGCGCTATTTAAATTCGTCGGATCGGCACTGGCCCGGGCGATCGATTGAACGATCGGATAAAAGGGGATCGTGTTCGATTGTCCTTTTGTCGTGGAAGCTATGGTCGACACGGACCAATTCCCTCCATCCGGGAAGCGATACCAGGACACGTTATAGCCAGTACTGCCATAGGTAAACGAATCCAGCACCGTACTTGCATCCTCCTTCAAAAAGCGGACCTCATCCCCGCCATTATTGAAATAGGTGATCTGATCCAGCGTCCAGAAGTCGTGGGGTGGGATCAGCGTGGAGGCAGGGATTTGATAGGCTGGGCTTCCGGCTGCAATATCGTCGATAAAGCAATAGCCGATGTTGATCGAGCTGGAGGTCATATTGTATAGCTCGACCCATTCCGCTCCGCTGGAGGGCGCGGGGAGAACTTCATTGATCAACACCTGACCAGGTGTGACCTGACAGGATGCCGCACAGGTTTGATAGGTTCCATCACAGCCGCCGTTGGGTGCAGGCACAGTTGCTAAGCTGCTGTCATCAGGGTCGGCCTCTGCAAAATAACCATCTTTGTCTGCATCCGTCCGTTGAGGTTCGGTTGCTGTGTATGGCGTTCCATTGACCGTATACGTGGCGCCGTTGGCTGTTTTGATGACGATATTGCCTGCAACAATCGCAGGTCCAATGTTTGTAGCGGTGCTGCCGCGCTCGGTCATGTAGACGGTGGAAGTGGCAAGCAGACGATCCATCGTCTCCTGGTTTGGATGACCGTAGCTGTTTCCGTTGCCTACCGTCAGGATGGAAACTTCCGGGTCGAGCTGGTTCACGAACGTGTTGCTGCTGGAGTGTGAGCTGCCGTGATGATTTACTTTATAAACATCGACATCCCCTACTTCCGGGGCAACGTTCAGCTCAATGTCATGATAGCTGTACCCGTATCCGCTTGACTGGTAATGACCGTCCAGGTCTCCGCCCATCCACTCGTCAAAATTTCCATAGCTGAGCAGGACGCCGATGCTGTAGTCATTCTCAGAGGGCGGGCTGACCTCCCCATGAAAATCACCGGCAAGAATGCTCCCGTTCCCATCAACCGCCACAATTTTGAAGGCAACACCCGGGCCCAGATCCACCTGTCCCGAACCCTCCAGGGCAGTGACCGGGTGAAGTTTGGTCTGTCCTGATCCGGCCAGGTAGGTTTTCCAATTTGTGAAAGTACCGCTCCCTTCACCCATAAAATTTTGATAATTCCGAAGCAGCGTGGTCCCTACTGTAAAGCCCTGGGTCTCAACCAGATTCCAGAGTCCGCCATAACCAACATACCCGATGTGGTCCAGGTGAAAATGGGAAATCAGAACATAGTCGATCGCTTTGCAGCCGAGTACGGATTGCACGTAGGAGCCGATGATCTGCGCCTTGGCACCTGAGTTCCAATTCGTCTCACCGGCATCGAAAAGCAGGGAGCGGCCCGTCGGTCCAACAATGAAGGCGGAGTCGCCCTGCCCGATATTGATATGATGGATCTCAAGGTTGCCGGTGCTCCAGGTGCCCGTACCACAGGTGCCAGCAGCAAGGACTGGTCTCTGGGATCCTCCAGGATTGACCAGCACGTGAATGATCAGGGCGAGGGTGATCATCCTGCTAAAAAGTTTTCTTCGGAACATGTGGTATTGCCCCACCTTGCTTTTGATCATGATGAAAGAAAAAAGGGAATCTACCCTTTTGGAGGATAGATTCCCAAACAAGAAACTTTACATATTGCAGACTAAAGATCTGGCAGTTTGAAGGTCCTGGTCAGGAAGATCGCCATCTGGTCACGGGTGACCGAGTTGCCGGGGCAATACTTGCCTGCGGCACAGCCGCCTGTGATCTGCTCATTCGCCAGCTGCTCGATGAACGGCGCTGCAAAGTCGGTGAGAGGAACATCCGTGAACATACCGACAGCCGCAGGAGGCGTGTAAGTGTATCCATGCTCCGCCCGCAGCAGGAAGATCGCCATCTGAGCGCGGGTGACCGGGTTACCCGGGCAGTACTTGCCTGTGGCACAGCCGCCTGTGATCCCCTCTCGGGCCAGCTGCTCGATGTACGGTGCCGCAAAGTCGGTGAGAGCAACATCTGAGAACATCCCTGTAGCGGCGGGAGGCGCGTAATTGGAACCGTGTTCCGCCCGCAGCAGGAAGATCGCCATTTGAGCGCGAGTGACAGAATTGCCTGGACAGTAGTTGAGCGGATTGCTGGTGCATCCACCGGTGATCCCGGCAGCATACACACGCTCGACATATTCCCATGCCCAGTAAGTGGCAGGCACATCCTGGAAGGTGGGAGGAGCGACAGTGAGGATTCCGTTGAGATAGGAAGTAATATTGTAGTTGTTATCCACTGCTCCCGAGCAGGCAATTGGATAGGTACCCACTGCGGTATGCGGATTTACGGTAACAGCACAGGTGGGCTTTGTATCGATGTCCGCACCGGTATCGGTCCCCTTCAGGCCCGTGTAGGTAACCGTGAAGATTGGGTCCGGCCGGGTCACAAAGATCTTCTTGTTATCGGCCTGGGCGATCAGGGAGGCCTTGTTAATCGTGCCAGTTGAGACGGGGACGAAAGTTACGGAATAGTTCGCGCCGAAGTTATCATCCTCCACAATTCCTGCCGGTGTGATTGTC
>JBLNAU010000028.1:0-3975 GCA_050259515.1 Syntrophothermus sp. | reverse complement strand
GCGGGAGTACTCATCTTATTGTGAAAGACAGAAGGTGACCTTATGAGCCGTACTGCAATCTACAACACGACCGTCTCCTGGAAGGGGAAGCATTGGGGCAGGATTGTGATGGGCAATGGGCCAGAGATGGATTTCTCCGCTCCACCGGATGCCCAGGGTCACCCCGGTGTGCTCACGCCCGAAGATGCGTTTGTGGCCGCGGCCAATTCGTGCATCATGATGATGTTCATCTGGGCAACGGAGCGCTTCAAGCTCAACCTCCTGTCCTATGACTGCCGCGCCGAAGGCACGAAACTGATCGAGCTGGACCGCACTGAGATTTTTACGCACTTGCGCTTCTGGCCGGTGATCCGGATCGCAGCGGGGGATGAAGACCCGGCCGTTGTGGAAGCTCGCACCCGCCGTGCCCTGCAGTCTGCTCAAAAATACAGCCTGGTCGCGAATTCGGTTAAGTCCGAAATCATGATCGAACCAAAAATCCAAATTGAAACAAAGAAGGAGGTTTCCCTATGCTAGTCATCAAAGTTCTTGGTCCCGGTTGCGAAAATTGCAAAAAAGTAGATGCGGTTGCCCACCAGGCGGTTGCAAATTTTGGTCTGGAGGCGCAGTTCGAAAAGATCACCAGCTACGATGAGATCAAGAAATATCCGATCCTCTCCACGCCGGGCCTTGTGATCAATGAAAAATTAGTTTGTGCCGGAAGAATCCCGACGGTCGCTGAAGTTACCACCTGGCTGGCGGACGCGGAGATGCAGCAAGGCTGAGCACGGTAGTGTTGCTACACGGGCGCTGAATCGTGCCGGTTCATCGCTAAAAAATACAGGTCACAGGAAGGACTATGCACAAACGGCAAAGATACTGCGCACCATAGCGCATCCAGTGCGTCTTCAGATTTTAGAAGTGCTGCAGGATGAAACTGCCTGTGTTTGCGAATTAATGATCAAAACAGGAAGACGCCAGGCATGTATCTCACAACATTTTATGTTTCTACGCGATTCCGGGCCGGGCAAGCGAACCCGGATGGGTCAGAACATGCGCTATGAACTTGCTGCAGAGTCCTCGCGGGATTTCATAAAGTGTTTGCTGCAGACCCATCGAGCCAGCTGTCAAGCTCCTCTGGAGAAAAAAGAAGTGGTTGTGACGGCTACCCCTCCTGTAGTAACTGAAAAAGTGGCTGAAGCCTGTGCGCAGTTGAAAACCGACATTCTACAGCAATGGCTTTATTCTCGCGATCATGATCATGGTAGGTATGGCTATAACATTAATATACAGCGTTGTTGCCTTCATAGCTGGTAAATCCGTTGGTCTTCCAAGGTGGTGCCTGGCCTGATCGTATTGGAGATTGCTGTGGCGGGTTATCTCCCCTATACAATTACGATGGCTAGCACGAGGATCATCTCATACAAACGTCCCTTCCAGCCGGTGACATCTATCCTTGTAGCGTACCACCTCGAGGAATATAATTCAATGTATGTTGAACTATTTATCAGCCCGATCTCCCGCTTCCCCTGTCAATTTGGAAACCCTGGCCGATCGCTTGAAGGTACTGGCCGAGCCGAAGCGCCTGCTCATCTTCAACCTCTTGATGGAAGGTGTGCAGTGCAACTGTGAGCTCGGGGATTTCCTGGAAATGTCACCTAACCTGATTTCCCACCATTTGAGCAAACTACGTGCCGCGGGGCTGGTGGATGCAGAACGCGACCCGGTCGATTCCCGCTGGGTGTATTACTCGGTGAACCGCGTTGCGCTTGATGAACTCAATACCGCATTTGGCGCGTTCTTTGATCCGAAGCGGATTAAACCCCGACGCGCTACATGCGGCCCCAAAAACCTGATCTCCATCCCGGATGTGGACTAGGCGGAAAATAATAACTGCTTCATCAAGAAAGAGAAAATTGTTATGAATAATGTTATCCCTATACTAAATACTCTTCCTACCTCGGTCGTCCCCGCCGATGTGGAATTTTTTGACCCACCGATGTGCTGCCCTACAGGGTTATGCGGTCCAACCCTCGATCAGACCCTTCTGGACGTAAACGAAATGATCTTTTCCCTCCAGAAGGAAAACCTGCGCGTGGAGCGCTACCAGATGGCCAGTAACCCCAATGCCTTTCTAAATAATCCTGAAGTGATGAAACTGGTACGCGAGAAACAGATGGAAGCTCTACCGATTGTTGTTGTGCGGGGCAAGGTGGTCAAAGTGGGTGGGTATCCGACTCTGGATCAGATGCGTGCCCTATTGAATGGAACAACCAAATGACTCAATTTATCTTCTTCTCCGGTAAGGGTGGTGTGGGCAAGACCAGTATGGCCTGCGCACACGCGGTCAGGTATGCGGATACGGGCAAGCGTACACTGATCGTGACCACCGATCCTGCCTCCAACCTGGCCGATGTATTCGAGCAGGAAATCGGTCATCAGGTGACGCCGATAGCAGGTGTGCCAAACCTGTCGGCCATGGAGATCGATCCGGATAAAGCCACCCAGGAGTACATCGATCGTGCCATGGCGCCCATTCGGGTGGCTTTCCCTCCGCAAATCGTTGAGGTCATGGAAGAGCAAATGAGCGGTCCCTGTACAGCCGAGGTGGCTGCCTTTGATCGTTTCACCGATTTTCTGGATGTCCCATCTGAGGACGGCACGGTCTTCGATATCGTCATTTTCGATACAGCGCCAACGGGTCATACCATCCGTTTGCTTGAGCTGCCGGCAGAATGGAGCCAATCCATTGACGCCGCCAGCGCAGGAAGCGGGCAGACATGCCTGGGTCCGGCGGCGGCCATCCAGGATGCCAAGCATAAATATGAGCGCGCTCTGGCAGCCATGCGCCAGTCCGAGCAGACCAATTTTATATTTGTCCTCCACCCGGAGGCAATCTCGATCAAGGAGACCCGCCGCGCGATCGATGAATTGGGCAAGCTAGGGATCGAGAGCTTTAGTCTGATCATCAACGGCATCATCCCGCAGGAGGGCAGGCAGAATTCCCTCTTTGCTGCCCGGGCTGAAATGCAGCTTCACTACCTGGTGCAGATCGAGATGGATTTCAAATATCCGAGACAGACCATGACCTTGTTGGCAGACGAAATCCGGGGCGTGAAAAAACTCCGTGAAGTGGGCGAAATCTTCTTTGACGGCAAAAAGGCATCAGGAGCCTATAAGATACTGAGAGTTCCGCAGCAATCCGAATCATTCGCTTCCTCTCTGGAAGTTGTGCGAGCGCGCATACAACCGAATGGTCACCGGCGGACGGTTTTCTTCGCTGGCAAGGGCGGCGTGGGCAAAACTGTCGCCTCCTGCATTACGGCCGTCTGGCTCGCACGGCAGGGATATAGGACGCTGCTGTTGACCACCGATCCCGCTGCCCATCTGGCGGATGTACTGGATACGCCGGTGGGCGATGATGTGACGCCGGTGAAGGGACAGTCGAACCTCTGGGCTGTCAATATTGACCCAAAGGCCGCCGCCGAAACGTATAAGGCTCGTATTCTTGATGATGCGAGACAGCGCGGGCGTCCTGAAGCGGCAATCCAGGTCATGGAAGAGGAGCTCAATTCGCCCTGCACCGAAGAGATGGCCGCCTTCGATAAGTTCATCGAATACGCCTCCCAGGAGGGCTGGAATGCGGTGGTCTTCGATACCGCGCCTACAGGCCACACATTGCGATTGTTGGAACTGCCGGTGGATTGGAGCAAGCAGATCGATGTGAAGGTCTTTGCTTCGGTGGATACGACTGCCGCAGATGACGTAGCGAAACAGCGCTTTGGAAAAGTTATCGAGATGATGTCTGACCCTGAGCAGAGCACCTTTGCCTTTGTGATGTACCCCGAAGCGACCCCCATTCTCGAAGCCTGGCGTGCCGCGCAGGAGCTTGGAACACTGGGCATTCATCCCGGCCTGACGGTTGCCAACATGGTCATCCCGGACGAACAAGTCACAACCACTTATGTGCAGACCCGTCGTGCCATGCAGGAGAAA
>JBLNAU010000027.1:0-4547 GCA_050259515.1 Syntrophothermus sp. | reverse complement strand
GCCACGATGCCTTCAGCGAATCCGATATCCGCCTGCTGCAGACCCTCGCCAACTCGATGAGCGTCGCGCTGGAGAATGCCCGTCTTTTCGATGAGACCCAGCGCTTGCTCAAGGAGACCGAGCAGCGCAATGCGGAGCTGGCGATTATTAACTCCGTACAAGCAGGCCTGGCCAAAAAACTCGATTTACAGGAAATTGTGGATCTGGTCGGCGAAAAGCTCCGGGAAATTTTCGAAGCGGATACGGTATCCGTCGGGATGTACGAGGCAGAACGGGATTGGGCATTCAATCGCTATTATGTGGACCGGGGCGAGAGGATCCCATTTCCAGATGGCGTGATCAACCGCCCCAGCCTGTCGGCGCTTATGATCGATACACGGGAACCTCTGCTGCTTGGCACGACGGAAGAGGCGGAAAAATTAGGGTCCGTCCGGATGGTAAGGGAAGGAGAGGCGGTCGATCAAAACGAAACATTTATGGGCGTACCGATTCTTGCTGGGCAAAAAGTACTGGGTGCTGTCTCAGTACAGAGCTATAAGCGATATGCCTTTAACCAGGATGATTTGCGCCTGTTGCAGACCCTGGCCAACTCGATGAGCGTCGCCCTGGAGAATGCCCGCCTCTTTGACGAGACTCAGCGTCTGCTCAAGGAGACCGAGCAGCGCAACGCCGAGCTGGCCATCATCAACAGCGTCCAGCAGGGATTGGCTTCGAAGCTGGAGATGCAGGCCATCTACGAATTGGTAGGCGACAAAGTTCAGGAGATTTTTGATGCCCAGAGCGTATTGATTGTCACCTTCGACCACGAGACCGGTTTAACACACATGGCCTACAATATCGAATTCGGACAACGCTACTATTCAACCCCTGCTCCGTTCACAGGTCTTCAAAAAAAGCTGATCCAAACAGGTCAGTCCATCCTGATTAATGAAGATGCAGAACGGCGCTTTCAAGAGCTGGGAATGTTTCTGGTGCCAGGCACTCAGCGATCGAAATCGCTGCTCTTTGTGCCGCTGAATTCCGGTAACGGCGTGAATGGTGCGATCTCGCTTCAGAATATCGAGAGGGAGCATGCTTTCAGTGAATCGGATGTACGTCTGCTGGAGACTCTCGCTTCCTCGATGAGCGTCGCACTGGAGAACGCCCGCCTCTTCAACGAGACCCAGCGCCTGCTCAAGGAAACGGAACAACGCGCCGGCGAGCTGGCCGCCATCAGCACCGTCAGCCAGGCACTCGTGGCAGAGACAGAGCTGGACAGCTTGATCCAGTTGATCGGCAATCAGATGCGTGAGATCTTCCAGGCCGATATCGCCTATGTGGCATTGCTCGATCCGCAATCGAGTCTCATCCATTTCCCCTATCAGGTCGGTGAATCCTTTACCACCCTCAACATCGGAGAAGGACTGACCAGCAGGATCATTCAAACAGGCGAACCGTTGCTGATCAACAAGGATGTGGAGGAGCACAGCCGCGGGATCGGGGTGGCGCGGGTGGGCAATCAGGCACTTTCCTACCTGGGAGTGCCGATCAAGTTCGGCCGGGAGACGATCGGCGTTTTGAGTGTCCAATCCACCACCCGGGAGGGCATCTTCAACGAAGATTCGCTGCGCCTGCTTTCCACAATTGCAGCCAATGCGGGCGCGGCGATCCACACCGCCCAGTTACATGCCGAAACCCAGCGCAACGCCAGTCAAATGGCGACCATTGCCACTGTGGGCCGTGAGCTTTCGTCCACATTGGATTTGGATCAGGTTGCAAAGGCGGTCGTGGAGAACGTGCATGGTCTCTTCCGTGCCCGTGATACGATCCTGCGGCTGGTCGATCCGGATGGTATTTCCCTGCGTACCGTTCTTGCACTCGGACGGTATGCAGATGAAAACGCAAAGGACGCACTTAAGCTGGGTGAGGGGATCACCGGCAGCATCGCCCGATCGGGGATCGCCGAAGTTGTCGATATGGTGGAGCTTGACGCGCGGGCTGTGCATATCACAGGCACACCGGAACAGGAGGAGATTCCTGAGACCATGATGGTCGCTCCGCTCATAGCAAGCAACCGCACCATCGGTGTACTGTCCGTGTATAAGGATCGGACGGAAGGCACGTTCTCACAGGTCGATCTGGATTTCCTGGTAGGCCTGGGCCGGCAGGCGGCCATCGCAATCGAGAATTCACGCCTCTTCCACGAAGCCCAGGAGGCCCGCGCCGCTGCCGAGGCTGCCAACGAAGCCAAGAGCTCCTTCCTGGCCACCATGAGTCACGAGATCCGCACGCCAATGAACGCCGTCATCGGCATGAGTGGCTTGCTGATGGATACCGAGCTCAACCAGGAACAGCGCGATTACGCCGAGACTATTCGCAACTCCGGCGATGCCCTGCTCGCCATCATCAACGATATCCTCGACTTCAGCAAGATCGAGGCCGGCAGGATGGAAGTGGAGGTCCAGCCTTTCGACCTGCGCGAATGCGTCGAATCCGCGCTGGATCTGACGGCGGCGCGCGCCATCGAAAAGGGACTCGATATCGCCTACCTGATCGATGACGATGTCCCCGCAGGCATTCGCAGCGATGTCACCCGCCTGCGCCAGATCCTGATCAACCTGCTCAGCAACGCCATCAAGTTCACTGACAAAGGCGAAGTGGTGCTCACTGTGAAGAAAGGCAAAAGAAGGAATGAGCTCCAGTTCATGGTTCGGGATACCGGCACCGGCATATCCGAGAGTCATATGCCGCGCCTGTTCCAATCCTTCTCGCAGGCCGACTCCTCCACTACGCGCAAGTTTGGCGGCACCGGTCTCGGCCTGGCGATCAGCAAGCGCCTAGCAGAGATGATGGGCGGCGGGATGCATGCCGAAAGTGAAGGCATCGGATTTGGCTCCTGCTTTATCTTTACCATTCTTGCCGAACCAGCCCGGGTCGCCGAGCGGAGAACGGCCCGCGATATCACAGGCATCCAGCCGGCCCTGCAGGGCAAGCGCGTCCTGATCGTGGACGATAATGCCACCAACCGCCGCATCCTCCTGCTCCAAACCGAAAAATGGGGGATGGAGCCCCGCGAAACAGAACACCCGCGGGATGCCATAAACTGGATCAAGGAGGGCCAGCACTTCGATCTCGTCATTACCGATATGCATATGCCTGAATTGGATGGGATCATGTTTACGCGCGAAATACGCAAGCTGCAGGACGAGAAGGCTCTGCCGATCATCCTGCTGACCTCCCTGGGCAGACGCGAGATCGGTGCCGATGAACTGAACTTCTCCGCCTATCTCACCAAGCCGCTGAAGCCGTCGGCTCTTTACGACGCCCTGGCTGCCATCTTCGCCCGAACGCTTGCCTCTCCGCGGCCTGAACCCGTTCAACCATCCATGGACGCGGAGATGGCCAGTCAGCATCCGCTGCGGATCCTGCTTGCTGAGGATAATGCCGTCAACCAGAAGCTCGCCCTGCGCATCCTGGAACGGCTGGGATATCGCGCCGACGTTGCCTCGAATGGACTGGAGGCTGTAGAATCGATCGAGCGCCAGACCTATGATGTGATCCTGATGGATGTACAGATGCCCGAAATGGATGGCCTGGATGCCACCCGCAGTATCCGCAGGCTGGAGCATGCCACTCAGCCTCACATCATCGCCATGACCGCCAACGCCATGGAGGGAGACCGTGAGAAATGCCTGACAGCCGGGATGAATGACTACGTCAGCAAGCCAATCCGCGTCAATGAGTTGGTGGAAGCGTTGCTGAAAGCCGTGCGAAAATAATGTTCCAGTCAAAGCTGGAGGGACCATGCCTGTAATAGACAAAGCTACTTTTGAAGAGCTCAAGCAAATGTCCGGTGAGGATTTCATCAACGAGCTGATCGACGCCTTTCTCGAGGATGGACCGAACATGCTCAACAACCTGCAGACCGCCCTGGATGCAAAGGATGTTGAATCCTTCCGCAGGAATGCCCATTCTCTGAAGACGAATGCAAACACCTTCGGCGCAACCGAGCTTGGTGCACTGGCCAGGGAATTGGAATACATGGCCCGGGAAAATAACCTGGAGGTAGGGAACAGACTCGAAGTTATAAATGGATCTTTTACCAAGGCTGCCGACGAGCTAAAGGGCATGCGGGTATGACCTCCAGAACGGAACCGGGTCATCTGCTCATCGTTGACGACAACAAGGTCAACCGCATCCTGCTCGCCCGCGGCCTCGAGGGCAACGGGCACAAGGTTGAAACAGCAGAGAATGGCAGACAGGGTCTGGAAAAACTGCGTGCGGACGATTCCTTCGACCTCGTATTACTCGATATCGAGATGCCCGAAATGAACGGTTACCAGGTCCTGGAAGCCTGCCTGCAGGATCCGAATCTGCGGGATATCCCGATCATCATGACTTCATCGCTGGACGAGATCAACAGTGTCGTGAAATGCATTGAACTGGGTGCGGAGGATTACCTCAACAAACCGGTCAACCCGATTTTGCTGCGCGCCCGTGTGAATGCCAGCCTGGAGAAAAAGCGGCTTCGCGACCAGCAGCGCAAATTATTTCGCACTTTTGCCACC
>JBLNAU010000026.1:0-7183 GCA_050259515.1 Syntrophothermus sp. | reverse complement strand
TATCACTCTGAATATTCCGGGATGAAGTTTGCCCTGTTCTTCATGGCCGAATACCAGAAGATGATTGCGATCTCGATGATCGCTGCGACCCTGTTCTTCGGCGGCTATCGTGAGTTCTGGTTCCTGAAGAACACCTTTCTAAGTGTCGACCAGAACTGGTGGCTGGGCCCCATCTATCTTCTGATCAAAGTGGTGGTGCTTTTGTTCTTCATGATCTGGGTGCGTGCCACCTGGCCACGCATCCGCTATGACCGCCTGATGGCCTTTGGCTGGAAGGTGCTGCTGCCGCTTTCCCTGGGGCTGACCTTTGTGACTGCCACGGGGATTTTGCTTGCCGACCTATATAGGAATCAGTTGTATTACTGGTCGATCCCTGTGTTCTCGATTATTTTGGGATTGTTTACTGTTGTGATGGTTTATCGCGATTTGAGGAGAAAAGCGTATGAGCGTGCTTGATCCTGTTGTTGAGCTGGTGCGTGGTTTGGGAACCACGCTGAAAATGATGTTCGAGCGTCCCGTGACGATCCAATATCCCGAGGAAAAGCGGGAGGTTCGTCCGCGCTTCCGGGGTCGTCATGTGTTGAAGCGCTACGACAATGGCCTGGAAAAGTGCATCGGCTGCTCGCTGTGTGCGGCTGCCTGTCCTGCGGATGCGATCTTTGTGGAAGCCTCTGAGAATACCGATGAGCGGCGT
Source organism: Syntrophothermus sp. (assembly GCA_050259515.1). Classification (GTDB taxonomy): domain Bacteria; phylum Chloroflexota; class Anaerolineae; order Anaerolineales; family Villigracilaceae; genus Defluviilinea. The sequence goes on along the minus strand of JBLNAU010000026.1, from coordinate 6,489 downwards.
TTCTCACCCGGGGAGCGCTATGCCTCCACCTACGAGATCAACATGATCCGCTGTATTTACTGCGGTTTCTGTGAGGAGGCCTGTCCGACGGAAGCCATCGTGCTGGGCGACAACTATGAGCTTTCCTTCTACGACCGCCGCTCGGCGATCTACACCAAGGAAATGCTGCTGGAATCTGTTCCCACCCAGGATATGACCACACCTCGCCAGACCCAGCCCGGTTTATACGACCGGCGGTCCGTGCCAGAGATGAAAGACCCTACTGACTAGTAGAAAGGTAAACAAGTACACAAGAAGATAAGGAAACAAGTAGACAAGTAAACACGTTGGCAAGAAAATGTACACCTGTGTACTTGTTTCCCTGTGTACCAATACACTATGAACCTTGACCTCATCCTTTTCATCATCCTCGCTCTGGTGGCGATAGCCACTGCCATGGGCATGCTGCTGAGCCGGAATGCCGTGTATTCGGCGTTATTCCTGGTGCTTAACTTCGTTACGGTGGCGGTGTTTTACCTTCTTCTGGGAGCGCCGTTCATTGCCATGTCGCAGATCACGGTGTATGCGGGCGCGATCATGGTGCTCTTCCTGTTCGTGATCATGCTCCTGGGTGCGGAAAGCCTGCCGCAGGCCCAAGTCCTTCCCTGGCAAAGGCCGCTTGCCATTGCGCTGGCGGTTATCCTGGTGAGTGAGGCGGCATATCTATTAATCACCCGGGCAACGCTCATGACGAATGTCCCTCTTCCGGGAACAGCTGCCAACACCATGGAAAACCTCCGCCAGCTCGGCCTGTCGCTATTCAACCAGTATCTCCTGCCATTCGAGGTCACTTCCATCCTGCTGCTGGTGGCAATGGTGGGTGCCATTGTGCTGATCCGCAAAGAGAAAAGGGTGGGTTGAGTTATGGTGCCAATTGATTATTACGTTATTCTTTCTGCAGTTCTGTTTACCATTGGGGCGCTGGGTGTATTGATCCGCCGCAATGCCCTGATCATTTTCATGTCCGTTGAGCTGATGCTGAACTCCGCCAACCTGGCGATGGTGGCATTTAGCAGCGTATTTCAAAGCTTCAGTGGACAAATCTTCGTGTTCTTCGTGATCGCCGTCGCGGCAGCGGAAGTGGCTGTCGGCCTGGCTTTGATCGTCGAGATCTTCAAGTCCAAGCGCAGCATCGACGTGGACCAGATGAACAGTATGAAGGGATGACATGCATCTTACCGAAGCCGTTAACACAGGTTTTGCCTATCTTGCTCCCGGACTGGTCTTTGCGCCGGTCCTTGGCCTGCTGCTCAACATGATCCTTGGCGGCTGGCTCGTCAAGCGCTCCTGGGGGGAGGCAGCAGTGGGAGCGATTGCCAGCCTGGCCTCCGGGGCCACATTCATCATCTCTCTGCTGCTGGCCTATACGGTCTCCCTTAATCATGGCGAAGCGATCCGCTGGCAGTTGGCGGAGTGGATCCAGGTCGGGGCACTGAACCTCAACTGGACCTTCCGTATTGACTCGCTTTCAACGACAATGATGCTGGTCGTCTCAGGCGTGGGAACGTTGATCCATATCTACGCCATCGGGTATATGCACGAGGACGTTCGCCATAAACAACAGGTGGCGCGCTTCCCCCGCTTCTTCGTGTTCCTCAACCTGTTCATCGCCATGATGATGATCCTGATCTCGGGCGACTCCTACCTGATGCTGTTCGTCGGTTGGGAAGGGGTGGGGCTTTGTTCCTTCCTGTTGATCGGCTTCTGGTTCGAAATGGATATGCTTGGGCGTCCATCCTGGGCCAACTCGGACGCGGCCAAGAAAGCCTTTATCGTTAACCGTGTCGGCGACTTTGGCTTTCTGATCGCCTCCTTCCTGATGTTCTGGTACATGGGCAGCCTGCAATTCGACCAGGTCTTCGAAGCGGCTAAGGAAGTGCCTCAAGGAATTATTCTCGCCATTACATTGTTCATGCTCGTCGGCGTCGCGGGCAAGTCGGCCCAGATCCCGCTGTACGTCTGGCTGCCGGACGCGATGGCAGGCCCGACCCCGGTCTCGGCTCTGATCCATGCTGCGACGATGGTCACGGCAGGCGTGTATCTGATCACCCGCTCGGCGGAGCTCTATACCCTCGCTCCCCAGGCGCAGTATATCGTTTCGCTGGTTGGCGCGGTCACGGCCCTCTTCGCCGCCACGATCGCGGTGGGACAGTATGATATTAAGAAAGTCCTGGCCTACTCGACCATTTCCCAGCTCGGCTTCATGGTGGCCGCGGTGGGTATGGGCGCCTTTGTGGGAGGCATGTTCCATCTGATTACCCATGCCTTCTTCAAGGCCCTGCTGTTCCTCTCAGCCGGTTCCGTTCTCCTGGGCGTCGAGCGCGGGCACCATGCCGCGGCCCACGGGAATCACGGAGAAAAACATGGCGGCGGTGAACATCACGGGGAATCTTCCGGACAGGAGAAAGTGTTCGACCCGGGCGACATGCGCAACATGGGTGGCATGCGCAAGACCATGCCGGTGACGTTCTGGGTCTACATTATCGGTACGCTGGCTCTGGCAGGCATCGTGCCGTTTGCCGGGTTCTGGTCCAAGGATGAGATTTTGCTCGATGCAAGCCATCGTTATCCGATTGTTTATGCGTTGTTGACGATCGCCGCTTTCCTGACTGCTTTTTATATGGGACGCCAAATCTGGATGGTCTTTTTCGGCGAGCCTCGTTCGGATGCGGCTGCCCAGGCGCAGGAAAGTCCCTGGATCATGACGGTGCCGCTGATGGTGCTGGCGGTTCTTTCCACGATCGGCGGCCTGCTCAATCTCCCGGGAGTGCATACATTAACCCATTGGCTTTCCTATACCCTGGGCGAACTCGAATCGCTGGATTTCAGCACATCGGTGGCGGGCATCTCAACGGTTTTGGCCGTGATTGCCCTGGTTGCCTCCTGGTACATCTATGGACGTACCCCGTTGCGGGCCGGACAGGTGGACCCGCTGAGAAGATTGGGCGCCATCTTCAAGGGCATGGAGAACAAGTGGTACGTCGATGAGCTGTATCACGCGATCATCGTCACCCCGTATCGGAGGATCTCCTATTTCCTGGCCGATGTGGTCGACTGGCGCTTCTGGCATGACTGGTTCCATGAAAAGGTCATCGCCGGGTCGTACAACTGGCTCAGCCGGGTGGCCCTCAACCAATATACAGATCAACGAGGCATTGATCGCTTTGCGAACGGCCTGGGGCAGGGAACCCAATGGTTATCGGCGGTCGCGCGCAGGATCCAGAACGGCTTCGTCCGTTCGTACGCGCTGTCCGTGTTGTTCGGCGTAGTCATTATTCTTGGATATTTGATTTTGCGATAAACATTCTCCCTCATCCCCGGCTCTTCCCCCACTGGGGAAGGGAGTCTTAATCCCCTCTCCTTTTGGGGGAGGGCTAGGGTGAGGGCAAAGAGGATAGAACATGAATTTTTTCCTGCAACCGCTTACACTGCTGACCTTCTTCCCGCTGCTGGGTGTGCTTATCCTGCTCTTCATCCCCAGTGACCGGAAGAACGCCCTGCGCTGGGTGACCCTCGGCACCACGCTGGTGATCTTCCTGCTCTCGATCTGGGTGCTGACGATGTTCAACCCGTCCAACCCCGACCTGCAGCTGGTGGCTCGCTACGACTGGATCACGGTGGCCGGCTGGAACATCCAGTACTTCCTGGGCATCGATGGCCTTAGCATCCTGCTGGTCCTGCTGACCACGTTGCTCACCCCGATTTCCATCCTCTCCACCTGGACCGCCGTCGAGGACCGGGTCAAGGATTTCATGCTCTTCTTCCTGCTGCTCGAAGTGGGCATGATCGGTGTCTTCCTGGCGCAGGATCTGTTCCTGTTCTATATCTTCTGGGAATTCACGCTCGTCCCGATGTACTTCCTGATCGGTATCTGGGGTGGACCGCGACGCATCTATGCTGCCATCAAGTTCTTCCTGTACACGATGGCCGGTTCCATCCTGATGCTGCTTGCCATCCTGTGGCTGGGCATTTACGGTGGGACATTCAGCGTACCCGACCTGATCGCCAAGGGGAACATCCCGGCCAATGTGCAGACCTGGCTCTTCCTCGCATTCGCAGCCGCCTTTGCCATCAAGGTCCCGATGTGGCCGCTCCATTCCTGGCTGCCGGATGCCCACGTGGAAGCGCCGACCGCCGGTTCCATCATCCTGGCAGGTGTTCTGCTGAAGATGGGTACCTATGGTTTCCTGCGCTTTAACATTCTGCTCTTTCCGCAGGCTTCCATCCAGGCTGCCCCGTGGATCGCGCTGCTGGCGACCATTGGCATCATTTATGGTGCGGCAGTCTCCTATGCTCAGGGCGATATCAAGAAACTGGTTGCGTATTCGTCTGTCAGCCACCTGGGATTCGTCATGCTCGGTTTGTTCGCGCTCAACTCGGAAGGCGTGTCTGGCTCGATCCTCCAGATGGTCAACCATGGTCTGAGCACGGGCGCATTATTCCTCCTGGTCGGTATGATCTACGAGCAGACCCACACTCGTGATATCAAGGTCTATGGCGGGCTGTGGAAGGTCACCCCGGTCTTTGCAGTGATTTTCCTCATCGTTTCGCTTTCCTCGATGGGTCTGCCCGGCCTGAACGGGTTCGTCGGTGAGTTCACCATTTTGCTGGGCGCGTTCGGCTCGCAGGCCATTGGGAATGCCTGGTTCGCGGCGATCTCCGCACTCGGTGTGATTATGGCCGCGGTGTACATCCTGTACCTGTTCCAGAAGATGTTCATGGGACCGCAGGGTGAAGTCGTGGATGAAGTAAAACAGCACGGGCATGGCATCCGGGACCTCAACTGGCGCGAGATCGCTACGGTCGTTCCGTTGCTGATCTTCATCTTCTGGATCGGCCTGTATCCCAAGCCATTCTTTACCCTGATGGCGCCTGCTGTCGATAAGCTGGTGGCCGCCTTGCAGTCCGCTGCGCTGGTGATGCACTAATCCGTGCCCAGCTGAAAGCTATTTTATGGCTCCTCAAAACGATTTATCTACCGTTGGTCCCCTGGTCCTGCTGGTCATCTGGGCTTCCGCGCTGCTGTTGGGCGACCTCTTCATTCCGAAGGACCGCAAAAGCCTCACTGCGGCCCTTGCTGCCCTGGGGCTGGCGCTGACACTTGGATACACTCTGACGCAGATGGGCAGGGAAGTGACCAGTTTCAGCAACATGGTCATGTTGGACGGATTTTCAGTTTTTGTAAACTCGTTACTGTTGATCTCCGGTTTGCTGGGTATTGCCCTCTCGTTCGGCTATATCAAGCGGATGAACATTGAGCGAGGAGAGTATTACACCCTGATGCTCTTCAGTATTGCGGGCATGATGCTGATGGCCCAGGCTGGCGACCTGATCGTGGTTTTCCTGGCCCTTGAACTGCTTTCCATCCCTCTCTACGTGCTGGCCGCCTTCGATCGTCCGAGACCGGAGTCAGAAGAAGCGGGACTGAAATACTTTTTGCTGGGCGCGTTCGCCACCGGATTCATTGTGTATGGGACGGCGCTTGTCTTCGGAGCGACGGGCACCACGTCTCTGAGCGGGATCGTGGCCTTCATTGGCAGCTCGAGCGGGACCCCCGGGATGCTCCTGACCATCGGCGCGGCGCTCATTCTGGTGGGACTTGGCTTCAAGATCGCCGCGGTTCCCTTCCACATGTGGACGCCGGATGTTTATCAGGGTTCACCCACTTCGGTGACCGCATTTATGGCGGCTGGCGCCAAGATCGCCGGCTTTGCGGCGCTGCTGCGAGTGTTCGCCACCGCCTTTCCCTCCATCGCCGCGGACATGACCGGCGTGCTCTGGGCGATCTCAGCCGCGACGATGATCCTCGGCAATGTGATCGCCATTTCCCAGACCAACATCAAGCGCATGCTGGCCTATTCCAGTATTGCGCATGCGGGTTACATCCTGATGGCTTTTGTGCCGTATGGGAATCCAAATCCTGCCATTGCCTCTCAATCAGTGGCTGCCGGGTTGTTCTACCTGGTCGCCTATGCACTGACCAACTTCGGCACCTGGGGTGTCGTCATTGCCCTCGAGCGCGCCGAAGGCAGGGGACTGGAGATCAAGGATTACGCCGGCCTCGGGCGCAAGTATCCTGCCCTGGCCGCGGCCATGACCATCTTCATGCTTTCCCTGATCGGCTTGCCTCCCACGCTCGGCTTTGTCGGGAAGTTCTATCTCTTTAGTTCTGTGATCGCCGGCGGATTTTACGGCCTGGCGATCATCGGCGTGCTGACCTCCCTGATCTCTGCATACTACTACCTGCGCGTGGTTGTCACCATGTACATGCAGGATGGAGAGCCGGTCCGGTCGAAGGAATCGTTCCTTGACCTGACAACGGCCCTCACTGCAGTCGCCACGGTGGTGATCAGCCTGGTCCCGCAATTCCTGTTTGCCTGGGCCAGCAGCGCGGTATTGAAATTATTCTAGTTCCTGAACGGAGTAATACCCATTAAACGGAGACAGGAT
>JBLNAU010000025.1:0-3436 GCA_050259515.1 Syntrophothermus sp. | reverse complement strand
CGTTTTCCAATGGCGATCAAAGTGAATTCTATTTCCACTTTCAACGGGTCGAACCTGATTCATGAGGAGGCTCCGGAAAACAAACACATGCATCTGTTTCCAATCCAACCAATCAAAAAGGAGAAAAAGATGAAATTCGTTCGTTCAACGTTCATGCTGCTAGTGGCGGTCGCGTTCATTGCCAGCGTCGTCGGCTGTGCGCCCAAGGCAGCCGCCGGTCCGGCCACGATCCGTGTCCTGGCGATGGAGCAGGCCGGGCCTACGGTCGATGAAATGAATGCCATCGTTGGCGAGTTCAATAAAGCCAACCCGGATATCAAGGTTGAGATCGAATATGTCTCGTATGATTCCCTGCACGATAAGATCACAACCGCCATGGCATCCAAGCCGCCCGCCTATGATGTCTTCCTGGTGGACGATATCTGGTACGCCGAATTTGCCAAGGCTGGCTATGTGCTCGATGTCACCGACCGGATCACGAAGGATATGAAGGATAAGATCTTCCCGGCTTCCTGGGATATCACCACGGTCAACGGCAAGACCTATGGCATGCCCTGGCTGCTCGATGAGAAATATTTCTACTACAATGAGGACATGCTCAAACAGGCCGGTTTCGATGCTCCCCCAAAGACCTGGGAGGAGATGCTGGACCAGTCCAAGGTGATTAAAGAGAAGGGCCTTGCCGAATTCCCGGTTGTCTGGTCGTGGGGCCAGGCCGAAGCGGCCATCTGTGACTGGGTCACACTGCTGTACGGCAACGGTGGCAGCCTGGTAGACGAGAGCGGCAAACCGGCTTTCAACAACGAGACCGGCGTCAAGACCCTGGATTGGATGCTCAAAACCATCGACGATGGCATTACGAACCCGGCCTCTGTTTCCTATGTGGAGGAGGATGTCCGCAATGTGTTTTCGCAGGGCAAAGCAGCCTTCGCCACCAACTGGGTCTATATGTATGACCTGGTGAACTTTAATAAGGAGCAATCACAGGTTACCGGCAAGATCAAAATGGCTCTGATGCCGGCCTTCCAGGGTTCGGGTGTCGAAAGCTCGGCCATCAACGGTTCCATGGGCTTTTCCGTAGCGGCTACCTCTCCCAACAAGGACGCAGCCTGGAAGTACATTGAGTTCCTGACCTCTGAAGATGTGCAAAACCGCTATTCCGCACACCTGCTTCCCATGTGGCAGACCAGCTTTGAAGGGGATAACCTGACCAAGCTCCAAGGGTATACCCCGGCCAATGCAACCACGGTGCCGATGTTCAAGGAGCAGTTCCCGTTTGCTCATGTACGCCCGAAAGTGCCTTATTATCCTGAGGCGTCCAAAGCCTTGCAACTGGCGCTGCAGGAAGCTTTAACAAAGCAGAAGACTCCACAGCAGGCCCTGGACGACGCGGCTGCCAAGTGGAATGACCTGGCAAAATAGCAATCAGTAATTTCCGTTCTTGCGAGGAGGGCTATCCCCTCCTCGCAAGAACATGTCTTAATGTATAAATAAACAGAGGATAGGGCCGGAAGTCCCCATCCTCTTCCGGAGAATTCATGCGTCGAAGGCGAACCCTCGCACAACAGGATGCACTGATTGGGATTGCGCTGATCCTGCCCAGCCTGCTCATCATCCTTGGAATTTCCCTCCAGCCGATCTTATCGACCTTGTACTTAAGCCTGTTCAATGTCAACCGCGGCATTAATGCCGAAATGAACTTTGTCTGGCTGGGGAATTACCTGGAGCTTCTGCGGGATCCGGTCTTCTGGATCACGATCAGGCGGACTCTGTACTTTACGATCGTTTCAGTCGGTCTGGAGCTCGTGCTGGGGCTTGCCATCGCGCAGCTCATCCATTCCCATCCTCCAGGATGGAAGTTCCTGCGTACCAGCCTGATCATCCCCTGGGCTGTGCCTACGATCGTCAACGGCACCATGTGGCGCTGGATCTACAATGCGGATTATGGTGCGCTAAACGGACTGCTCATGCAGCTTGGAATTATCAAGGCTTATATTCCCTGGCTGACCCGTCCGGATGTGGCGATGAATCTGGTGATCATTGCAGACATCTGGCATAGTGTCCCTTTCATTGCGTTGATCCTGCAAGCCGCCCTGGCGACCCTGCCCACGGACCTGGAGGAGGCCGCGGCAGTCGACGGTGCCAGTGCCTTCCAGCGCTTCTGGCTGGTCCGCCTGCCTCTGCTGCGGCCGGCCATCCTTGTGGCACTCATTATCCGCACGGTGGAAGCATTCCGGGTATTTGATATTATTTATGTAATCACGAACGGGGGACCAGCCAATGCAACCATGACTGTTTCCTTCCTGACCTACCTGGAGACATTCAGCTTCGGTCACGTGGGCCGTGGCTCTGCACTTTCATTCCTGATCTCATTGTTTACACTCATCATGGCTTTCATTTACATCCGCTTCCTGTACCGGCCGGAGGAAAAACTATGAAAAAGATTCTCCGTACGGCTTTGCTGACCTTTCTTGTCATCCTGGTTCTGCTTTTTATTTATCTGCCTGTTGCCTGGCTGGTCATCTCGAGCCTTTCCACACGGGCTGAGCTGCTATCTACGCCCATTCACTGGATCCCTCAGCAACCCACATTCCAAAACTACCTCAACATCCTTTTGCCATCCCAGGGTTCCTCGGAGGTTGCCAAAACGTTTCGGATCACATTGAAGAATTCATTGCTGGTGGCATCCCTTGTTACGTTAATCGCCCTGCTGGTTGGCTCGCTCGCCTCCTATGCCTTGATCCGTCTGCGCTTCCCATTACAACGCAGCATGCTGATCGGGATCCTGGGGACGCGCATGATCCCGGAGATCTCGCTGATCATCCCGCTCTATCTATTTGCCACTCGGGTGGGATTGTTCAACTCACCCGTGATCCTCATCATTACCTACCTGAGCTTTGCCCTGCCGTTTGCCATCTGGCTGATGGCGGCATTCTTCGACACGATCCCTCTCGAGCTCGAAGATGCTGCCCGGATTGATGGCTGTAACCGCCTTGAGATTTTGTGGCGGATCATCCTGCCGATCTCGGCGCCGGGATTGGTTTCGACAGGCCTGTTTGTCTTCCTCACTGCCTGGGATGAATTCTTCTTTGCGCTGATCCTGACCAGCACGGTAGCTGCCAAGACCGTGCCGGTTGCCATTGCTGAGTTCTCGGGCCGCTATGTTGTGGATGTGGGCGGCATGATGACTGGCGGGGTGCTGGCTGCCATTCCGCCAGTTTTGCTTGCGTTGTTATTGCAGCGATATATTGTCAGCGGTTTGACGGCCGGAGCGGTGAAGGGCTGATGGAGAAGGTGATCATCGGCATCGACCTTGGAGGGACGTTCGTCCGCGCCGGGGTGTTTGACCATCGGGGCAGCCTGCTTGTCGTCCGGGAGACGCCGATCGAGGCGGCGCGCGGTCCCGAGCTGGGGCTGGGACAAATCCAGGAATTGA
>JBLNAU010000024.1:0-2683 GCA_050259515.1 Syntrophothermus sp. | reverse complement strand
CTGGATGCCGAGGGCAAAGGCTCCATCCCCTATGTGGATCCGCAGGGGAGGAACCTGATCGGGATGTACCACGGTCTCGAGATCACGGTCGAGCCGGATCCGGATAATAATCCGAACCCATCCAACAGCGTTGCCTATTCGGCGGTTCTGCCGCCCAATGGGTTTACGCACGTCCGCCACCTGCTCTCTTCCTTCGATGCCACGCCCGGTAAAGTGGGTTTTGTTCATGGGCTGAACACGGATACCCGTCTCCTGCAGCAGCTTGCCCAGGCGATGCTGAATGCCTACCAGGCCAAGGATGAGGCTGCGGTCCGCTCGCAGGCAGAGGGGATGATCAATGTGATCGCCGGAAAACAGAGCGCTCAATATAAAGACTGGGATAACAACGGAAAGATCAACGATCCCGGCGATGGATTTGGTCTGCTCCTGAACGGGGACAACGAAGGCTACATCCAGGGCGCTTACACCCACGCCAACCTTGCCCTGACTTCATCAGATGCCACTGAGAACATGCTGATCCACGGCGAGCATGTAAAGATCTGTGCAACCAACATCGCCCGGTGGACTCCCACCCTGAGGGATCAGTTGATCCTGATCATGCAATCCCGCTTCGACTCCTCCATGGAAGGGATGATCCGCAACTCCCTGGCCCTGGCAAACCAGATCCAAAACGGATTCGATGCCAATGGAAATGAGATCATCGAGCCCATCGCCGGCGAAGGCGGTGCCACAACCGCTTATGAGCATGCCTATTACATGGCGGATATTCTCATTACCAGTGGCAGCCCCGTGCCGTAGTTTCTCCTCCTCCCTGATTATTGATAGATAAAATTAAACTCCTTTTGCGGGAGGGCGGCCTTCATGGGCATCACCATCATTCGCTCGTCTTCCAGCCAGGATGGATAGTAGTCAAAGTTGACCTCATACGGCCCGAAGATGGGGTCATAGACATCTGGGCGGTTGGCAAGCGCATGGTTCACTTCTTTGAATACAAAGACCAGCTTGTCTGCATGCGATGGATCATTGACGACATTCGGCATTCCATTTGTATCAATCAAACTCCTTGCCGCCGGGGACAAATAATAGGTTGTTTCTTGATTGGCCAGTAGATAAGCCTGCAGTTTCTGAGAGCGATCCGTGGTTAAGTTTTCGGAAATGGTCCCGGCGGAATCATATAGCCAGTTAAAGTTAATCAATAATGCAGTGACCACGGCGACAACCAGGATCGCTTTTGCAATCCGGTTGGATTGAAAGAACCCCAGATTCCAGATCACAAACATGCCTCTTGCGCTGAGGACGGCAAGGAAGGGAAAAAGCAGCAGATCATTCCTTACCATCATCACTCTTTGCAGACTCATATAAGGAATAAAGAGCAGAGGAACCGACAGGAAAACCCAGGTCTCGATTGACTTCCAATTCCTCCTGAAAAGCGAATAGAGTCCGACAAGGACGAACACGGACAAAAACAGGGAAATCCCCATATATTTGGAAAAGAACACACCAAAAAGATAAACAAGCAAAAGGGAGAGATGCTCCCATCCAGGGCTGACTGTGTAGCCGAAATCGCCGCCACGATAATGATTGATCTCGTACTGGATATCCTGGAGCATGCGGGTTGTGTCCATCAGCGCGCCAGGGGTGATCAAAAGGAAGGTCAAAGAAAAGACAACCGCCAGCAGAAGGAACCATGCCAGGTAGCCGGTCCATTTTTGGCCTGCATCCCTCAACAACTGATATCCTCCGAGGAACACCGGAACGAGAAAGATCCCGCCAAAATATTTCGTACTGCAAGCCATGCCTGCCGCAACGGCTGCCGCGATCAGCCAAACAAATCTTTGCCGGCCGGAGGAGCCGAGGGCAAGAAACACAAGCAGGAGGGTCAGAACACCGAATTGCATCAGGATCGCATCGGGGGCGATCCAGCGGGCATGGTATGCAAATTCCCAGGACGAAGCCAGAAGCGTGGAACTCAACAAGGCCTGCAGCCACTGTTTTGTCCAAATAAATACCAGCAAATAGGTCCACACGGTGGACAGCAGGGCGATCCCCAGAAAGACTCTTCGGGCCCGGACCGTGATACTTCTCAATTCCGTGTCCACCAACAATTTTCTCATGCTCACTCGAAAGCTGGCTGGGTCTGACAGATACGAAGAAAGGATTTCCGGAGATAGGCTCAACACCGTCAGATCATAGATCATGGAGGGATAGTTATACCAACCGGGCAGGGCTCTCCCTACTGGAATGCTGTCACGAATGGATTTGAACAGCTTACGCTCATCCCAGTGCTTGCGGAAATCCGTCCCCATTAACCCGGTATACAAGGTAAAGATAAGTATGGAGAAAAAAAGAATGTGATAGACGATCTGGGGTTGTTTTTGAAGAGCGATCCGGCTTTGTTTTAAGTGGAGAGAAATTGACATATGGACATTCAGCGCTTGGGTTCGATTCCTTTTATTGTACCGTGTTAAAGATTCGCCAGTGCCGACAAAAACATGAGGCTTCACGAGATATAATTTCCTCATGACAAACAAGCAACCCAACTCACGCATGTGCTTTATCTGCGGGCTGGAGAATCCCGTGGGGCTGCACCTGCATATCTATGAAACCGAACCGGGCATTGTCGAAACCACGTATGTCGCGCCCGAACATTTTCAGGGCTATCCGGGCGTACTGCACGGCGGCA
>JBLNAU010000023.1:0-4505 GCA_050259515.1 Syntrophothermus sp. | reverse complement strand
CCACACGCGAGGCAGAGAGCAGACCCTGGAGATCATTGAGCCGTTCCTCCCGTTCTCCGAGCAGGGACTCACTTCCGATCAGGCGCAGCGCTGCGCCGAACCTGCCGCCCGATATGTGGGCAATCCATTTTGCCTGGTGGGTCTCGTAGCCTTTCTCTTCCAAGGCATTCCGTACCTGTTCGATCCGCAGCGGGCGGAGTCGCAGGACTTCACACCTCGAGACAATGGTCGGTAATAGCTGCTCGGGGTTGTCTGCGGTCAGGATCAACACAGCGTAGGAGGGAGCCTCCTCAAGAGTTTTCAACAGTGCATTGGCAGCCGAGTCATTTGCCTCGTGGAAACGCAGGAAAAGAGCCACACGAAAGCTTGATTGATAGGGCTTGTAGGTCAGAAGCCTGCGCACCTCGCGGATCTGGTCCACTTTGAGAACACCTCCAGGCCTGGGTTCCCCCGCCTCATCGATGGCCTGGATGACATGCAGGTCTGCATGCTGCATGGCTTCGATCTGTCTGCAGTCGCGGCACTGCCCACATGGAACGCCCGGCTCGAGAGGCGTCCGGCAGTTCAGGGCCTGGGCAAAGCGTACCGCGAGGGTACGGCGTCCCACGCCGGGAGGTCCCGCGAAGAGATAAGCGTGGCGCGTGGTCCCGTGGAGGACATGTTTCCTCAACATTTCCACGGCCCATTCGTGACCTACCAGGTTCCAGTTCTCATTCATAATCAGTAAAGAGCAGGCAGGGATCAGTCTCTGCCTGAACGCAAACGCAGATAGGATTCATACCGCTCAGGGTGGATTTTACCTTCTTTCAATGCCGCGCGTACGGCACAGCCCGGTTCATGGGTGTGGGTACAGTCACTGAACTGGCAGTGCTGCACCAGCTCGCGCAGCTCGGGGAAATAGGCATCCAGCTCTTCGGGCTCGGTATCCCACAGGGCAAGTGACTTCCAACCCGGCGTATCGGCCACATACCCGCCGCCTTCCAAGGGGAACATCTGGCGGGTGACCGTGGTATGTTTTCCCTTGTTCATTGCCGCGCTGATCTCATTGACCGCCAGCCCCAACCCCGGCTGGATGGCATTCAGAAGGCTGGATTTGCCAACACCACTTGGCCCCGCCAGCGCACTCACGCGGCCAGCCAGGAGATTCTTCAGCCCATCCAGCCCGACCTGCAGTTTGGTGGACGTATACAGGACCCGATAACCGATCGACTCATACATGCCGAACAGTTCCCTTGGATCCTGCACCAGGTCGATCTTGTTGGCCACGATCCAGGCAGGGACTCTTTGCTTCTCGGCGATGACCAGGTAACGGTCGAGCATCTTCAATCGCGGATCGGGATGGGCACAGGCAAAGACAAAAACCGCCTGATCAGGGTTTGCCAGCAGGATCTGCTGGTATTCCCCCTGCGGCCTCGGGTCGAGCCGGACGATGGCGCGCTTGCGATCTTCGATCTCTTCGATCGCGCCGCTCCCATCCGGCAGAAGAGTGATCTTCACCCGGTCACCAACGGCTGCGATGTCACCCAGCGCGCGGCCTTTTTTGAATTTCCCACGTAGTTGACAAACAACAAAGCCCTGACCGGTCTCCACTGTGAAGAAACCGGACTGGGCTTTGATGATCAGACCCTGTAAGGATGTTTCGTTCGTCAAATAATTCTTGTCCCTGCTTCAGTTCCTGTCACGGACCGCCATGCTTGTTGCAGACCCGGCGCTGCGAACATTATAGTGCGATTATGGCTTGGGTGTCTCCGTCGGAATTCCACCCAGCGGGGTTGGAGTTTCCGTGACGCCAAAGCTGGATTCAAACCAGTACAGGCTGCGCGGCGATCCATAGTAATAGGATTCCACAATGCGCTTGAAGACCGGTGCGGCCCAGTCAGAGCCTTCCCCCTGGTTTTCCAGGATGACGGCAATGGCGATATCGGGCATGTTAGTGGCTTCGCTTGCCTCGGTGTAGCCTGCGAACCAGGCATGCGGCTTGCCCGAGCCGGACTCCGCTGTGCCGGTTTTGCCAGCCACGGGGATGGAAAGGCCGCGTAAACGGAAATTGGCCGTGCCGCGCGGATCGGCCACCACGCTTCTCATCGCATCCTGGATGACCTGCAAACGGAAAGGCTGAATGGGAAGGGTTCCCTGCGCCTCGGGCTTGAAGATCACATCGGCTGCGCTGCCATCGACAGGCTCAACTTTTTCCACCACCTGGGGACGATACAGGGTGCCGCCGTTTCCGATCGCGGCGATGAACCTGGCCACTTGCAGGGGGGTGACCTGGACCGTTCCCTGGCCGATGGCCTGGTTGACCACCTGGATCGGGTCTGTCGGATCTTCGATGTTTCCCGCTTCTTCGGGGATCTGATCGATACCGGTCTTCTGACCCAGACCAAAAGCGCGGGCCATCTTGGCAATGTCTGCCGCCCGGTTATTTTGATCGAGGGTGTATCCGATATCCCAGAAGAATGGGTTGCAGGAGCGCATCAGCCCTTCCGGCAGGGTAAGCACTCCCGACGGGGTGCTATCGGAGGTATTACATTCCTTGCCCTCGGACAGCCTCGTCTGGCAGTGCTCCCAGGTCCAATCATGGCGGACCTGGTCGGACAATTTTGTCCAGTCGTACTGGCAGTCGAATGTCGTTTCAGGGACATAGAGCCCGCTCTCCATACCGGCCGCCATAGTGATGATCTTGAACACCGAGCCGAGGGGATACTGTCCCTGTGCGGCGCGGTTGAGGAGCGAGCCGGGGATGATCTGCGCCATCTGGTTGGCCCCATTGGGATTATCCGCCGAGAACATGTTCGCATCATATCCAGGAGAGGAGGCCATGGCGAGGACACGACCGGTATCGCGTTCCAGGACCACGACAGCGCCCGTAAAGCCCTTGATGGCATCCTGCGCGTTTTTCTGGAGATTGCGATCGATCGTGAGATAGACCGAGTCCGCCGGCTTGGGAGCGCTTTCGCCTACCTTGGTGACGATCGCGCCGGTGGTCGGGTTGACCACATATAAGGTACCGCCATGCTGTCCCGACAGGGGCTTTTCGGCCCAGGCTTCAACCCCGGCAGCGCCGACACGTTCATCGCCGCGGTAGCCCTGGCGACGATACTCATCCAGCTGTTCCGGGCTGATCGGCAGGGTATAGCCCACAATATTCGAAGCCGCCCCCTGCTCGAAATAGTAACGGGAATTGTAGGGTGTCCACTCCAGGCCAGCCGGGTTGATATTGCGGATCCGCTCGGATTCATCCGCAGATGATTCACAAAGTGTAATGGGCCACTGCGCCGGAGTATTGGCAATCTGGATCGCCAGGTCGTCAGGATTGATCCCGCACAAAGCCTGGACCTCGCTAAGAAGGGTTGGCAGACTCTTTTCGGTCACGTTGCCCGGGATGATGCTGAAGGCAAAGGCATCCGACTGGGCGGCCAGCGCGTCTCCGTTGCGATCATAGATGTTGCCGCGGGCGGGAACGCTATAGTCCATTTGCAGGAGGTTGCCGCCGGCCAGCTCGGGGAGGATCAATGCGTCCTCCCAGTTCACTTTCCACTCGTTATTCTCAAGCGACAGACGCGCCACAATATCACGCTGCAGGTCGCCGACCAGCGCGGTGTGATACGTGACCCGATACGAAACCTCTGAAGAATAGGGATTTACCAGCGAGGAGAGGATCTCATAATCGAAGGAGCCGGCGCTCATGGTGTTCAAGGCATCGCGGTTGCGCTTGGCGAAATCCTCCAGGGTGACGGCATCCTGCGCGGCCTTGCTGAGCAGCGAATACATCGTGTTGTAGTCTTCCTTCTTGAATGCATCGAGGTAGGCAGCCATGGCCGCGTCAGCGCTGGGCGCGGATAACACAGTTACGAGTGCCTGAGGCAGGGATGTTTCCGTCGCATGCGACAGAATGCCCGGAACAGGAACCCCGCCTGTGCCACATGCACCGAGAAGAAAAGTCAGGAGCACAACGATGCTGAGCCAGCGAAATAATTTCATTCTTTGCCTTTCAGTATTACTCTCGCGTTCCCCCAAGATCATGGGGATAATGTGAGTGGAGCGCAGCGCAATCGACATCGTCCCGGTGGTTTGGTGCCGGGAAACGCAGGTACATTTGCAACAGTCCTTCGACTGCACCGCAACGAGCAGCGGCTCCGCTCAGGACGGAGTTATATCTCACCATTCAAGATCGCATTCGAAACCGGACAGTTATATTCGAGCAGGGTCTCACAGCCTGCAAAAAAATCGGTATCCGGCTGGATGCCCATTTTTCGCATCTGCAGGATGACATGACAGACCGGCAGCCCCATCACGCTTGCGAAACAGCCATCCATACGGGCCACGGGATGGAACTCGGGATGCTGGATCGCGTACGCGCCTGCCTTATCGAGCGGATCTCCAGTGGCCACATATGTACGTATCTCATCATCCGAATAGTCACGCATGGGCACGTCTGTGACGCAGAGATCCTTGAGGAGCAGGCCATCGCTGGCGCGGAGAAGAGCGATCCCGGTGTAGACCTG
>JBLNAU010000022.1:0-3698 GCA_050259515.1 Syntrophothermus sp. | reverse complement strand
GCATTATCCAGAATGTTCGTGAGTACCTGGGTCATGCGCCCGGGATCCACTTCGATCGGTGGCAGATCGGGGACAATGTGCAGCTCAAGCGTGATGTTCTTCCGTTGGGCCTGGTATTGATAAAGGGATGCAACTTCATTGATCAGCCGCTGGGGCTCAACGGTCTCGACCTGCATGCTCAGCTCACCTGCATCGGCCAGGGAGAGCGTGCGCAGATCGTTGATGAGATGCTCGAGCCGGGTCGCCTCTTCGCGAATGATCTCGAAATTTTCAGTCGAGGCAGGCAGGACGCCATCATGGACCGCTTCTGCATGACCCAGGATCAGACTCAGCGGCGTGCGCAGCTCATGGGCGATATCGGCCGTCATCTGCTTGCGGGCATTGATCGAACGGGAAAGCTCGGCGCTCATCCGGTTGAATGCCCGGGCCAGCTCGCCCAGCTCGTCCCTGGACCGCACGGGGACCTGCTGTGAGAAGTCACCTTCCGAAACCGCATGGGTGGCCCGGGTCAGCTCACGGATGGGACGCGCCAGGGCACGAGACAGGATGATTCCCAGCAGAAGGGCGATCACCATCCCCACCAGCGCGCCGTAGAGCAGATAAAGATTGATGCGCTGTATGAACTCCACTTCGCGCGGTTGTCCCTGGAACGGCATCGGCATGGGCACCAGGACGCCCACCACTTGTCCGTCTTCCGTCGTCAGGGAAATACCCTGTTTCAGATCGGAGGTGGAAACCTTTTCCCCAGCGTTATACCTTTCATTGGCAATCAGGACCATGCCCTTTGGATCTGTCAGGATAAATGGTATTCTGCGCGGAGGTCCGCCACCGGGTCCCTGGCGTCCGTCTTTTGGATAGAGATAGACCTCTGCCCCCGCCCAGGTGTGGTTGACCTCGTAATACTCGGTCAGCTGTGCAATGATATTGGTTCGGTCCTGGTCGGAGAGGAAACGAATAAATTCCTGGCGGGTATTCCAGCGGGCGGTGAAAAAAATAACCGTTACGCTGATAATGCCGATGCTGAGGAAGGCAAGGATTAGCTTGGTGCTGATGGAGCGCATGGGCTACTCTCTTTTGAAACGGTACCCAACGCCGTACACGGTCTCGATGTAATTGGGATTGCGGGGATCGCTCTCGATCTTGCTGCGCAGATTCTTGATGTGGGTGTCGATCGTGCGCTCGTAACCTTCATAACGCACACCCTGGATGATATCCAGCAGGTCGAGCCTAGAATATACCCGGCCCGGGGAGGACATCAGAGCCGACAAGATGTCAAACTCGGAAGGGGTCAGATCCACAAAATCGCCTGCGACCCTGACCGTCCGGCCGTCTCGATCCAGGACAATGTCGGCGGCCTTGAGCACCTTGCCATCCGGCTTGATCTCCCCGGCGCGGCGCAGGACTGCCCGAACCCGTGCCACAAGCTCACGCGGACGGAAAGGTTTGGTCATGTAATCGTCTGCGCCCACCTCGAGACCGATCACTTTCTCCTCGTCGTCCACGCGGGCAGTCAGCAGGATGATGGGCGTGTTGCTGTCCGCCCGATGCTTGCGCATGAATTCGTAGCCGTCCATTTCCGGCATCATCACATCGAGGACGATCAGATCGGGTTTCTCATGACGCGCCACATCCAAAGCCTCCCGGCCATTGTAGGCGCTGACCACGCGAAAGCCCTCCTGGGTCAGATAGCTCTCGACCAGGGATACCAGCCTTTTTTCATCGTCCACGACCATGACTGTTTTTGACATATTCTTGCTCTCTCTTTTTCTCAGTATACCAATTTTAGTTTGTAACTATATTGTGCTTACTTTATGCCCCGGCTTTTGCCTTGAGATATTCGATCACCGCCTGGATCAGTGGTGTGGGAATACGATTTGGATCTGCTACGGCTGGCTGACTGGAGTTATTTGTGTTTGTAGAGCTGCCGGATTGTGAGCGCTGCGCCTGGTAGTTGGGATTGCCGCCTCCAAAACCACCCTCTGGGGGAGGACCCATAAAGATGGCATCACTGGTCCCAGAGTTGTCCCCGCGATTGGTCGATGTACTTCCGGTTTGCGATGTGCCATTATTCTGGGTTGCCCCAACGGTCTGTCCCTGGGTCTGCATGGTGGAGAACATATCCTGGCGGGTCAGGTCTCCGGGATGGACGATTGTGGTTTCGGCTTGTGAGCTGCTTACATTTTGGGAGGAGGCTAACACTTTGGAATAGGCGAAATACCCCGCAAGAAGAACAAAACCTCCGAATGATGTAATAATCCAGGCGATTTTCCGTTTATTATGGGTAGAAGGACTTTCTTGTTTAAGTGTCAATGGTACAGACCTTTTCACTTAAAGTATATGAAATGGGTATAGGGAAACTGTCAGGGAACTATGAAGATATTGTGTGGGTTAAATGCTTCTGGAAATGAGATCTCGATTCCTCAAAAATCATCTGAATGGATCTTTTATTCAAGTAACAAATTCGTTCAATTGAGACCTTGATTCTCGAGTATTTTTACCGTACAATAGCGGGCGTTAACATCGTACTGGGCAAGATAAAACTCGTTTGGAGAGGAGAGAGCTGTGAACGAGAATCGTATCAAGCAGGTACTTGAAATTGAGAAGAGGGCGCAGGAAAGCTATGAAGCTGCGCTGAAAGAGGCGCAGCAAATCCCCACAGTTGCAGAGCAGGAATCTCAAGAAATCATCAACAAAGCCCGGGCAGAAGCGGAGGAGGAAGCGAAGCAGATCGTTGCCAGGGCCAAGTCGGAAGAGGAAGTTACCCGAATTCTGGCGGATGCGGAAGAGAAGAACCGCCAGCTGGAAGCCCAGGCGATGGGTAACTTTGACCGGGCGGTAAATTTCATCCTTGACCGTGTCACTGGGACCGAGTAACCCGAATGGCAAAAAGCGGAGTTTCCGGGTACGCGGCCATCAGCGCCCGCGTACGCGCCATGTACTCGTCCATGCTCAGCCCGCAGGACTTTGCCCGCCTGAGCGATTCCCCAGATCTCCCCACACTCGTCACACAACTAAAACAGACCGCCTATGGTCCTTACCTGGAAACTCTGAAAGAGAAGGACTTGACGCCCCAAAAGGTGGATTTGGCAATCAAAGGACGGCTGGCCGATTCTTATCGCAGCGTCATCCAGATGGCACCAGAGCATGCCCGTCCCATTTTGAAACAGCTCTATCGCTATTTTGAAGTCCAAAACTTAAAGGCAGTTTTACGGGTGATCCTGATTGACCCCTCCCGGGAGGGGCTGCAGGATGTGCTTTTCCCGATGGGGGAGATGACTGTTCTTCCGGCTCAAGCCATGCAGGAATCGGGAAGTGTTGCCGCGGCCATTGAGCTGTTGCACAATACTCCCTATTACGACACGCTGTCCTTCGCGATGAAGCGCTACAGTGCCGAGCAGAATCTCTTCCCCCTGGAAGTGGCGCTGGATCTGTATTATTGGCGGCAGATGTGGCAGGAGGCGAAAAAACTTCCCGGCCAGGACCGCGTGCAGGCTTCCAAGATCATTGGCTCGTTGATGGACGTCAACAATCTGATGTGGGTGATCCGCTATAAGGTTTATCACGGCCTTTCGGAAGAGGAAATCATCAACTACACCCTGCCTTTCGGCTATCACGTCCGGGATGAGGATGTACGGGCCATTGCCGCGGGCGCGGACCTGGCGATGGTGGTGGGACGCGTCTTCCCGGGCATCCCCGAT
>JBLNAU010000021.1:0-2902 GCA_050259515.1 Syntrophothermus sp. | reverse complement strand
ACCTTGTCCATTCTCAAGCTGGCATAAACTTTCGGTGAGCTGGATCCAACGATGTAATAATCCCCTGTCCGCAGCGCCGGATGGGAATTGCGAACCTGGATCAGGGAGCGATAATGGGAGAGCAGCGATTGCGGGTCCTTGCTCTCCTGGTCGACATTCACTGTTTCATAACTTTTGTCCACTGGCTCCCAGGGTTTCTTACCGCTGGTGAAGCCGGCATAAGCCGCACTGCTCCACTGCATTGGTCTGCGGATATTGGGATCGGGCTTTACGCCGGTCATGCCAATTTCCTCCCCATAATACATGAACGGTGTGCCGGGTGTGGTGAGCAGCACGGATGCAGCCACCCTGGCCTTGTCCACATCGTTCCCAAGCTGGGACATGATCCGGTCCTGGTCGTGATTGGTCAGGATGGGTGCATATCCAAATTGAGGCACCAGCTTGTTGCTGTTCTCGATCATCTGCGCCACGGTATTCCCGTAGCCCTCCTGGACGGCATTGATCATGACGGAGGCCAGCTGGAAATTGAAGATCAGATCAAATTCCTTATCCTTGACATACCTGGATGCAACCGGCATCGAGTCGCCGAGCGTTTCACCGATGGTCATCGCGCTGGGTTTCATTTCTTTATAAACCGGATACATCTGTTGATACCACTTGTGGGTGGCAGGCGTATGCTGCTGCACTTTCCCCTGCTCGATCAGGTGTTTGGCAGCATCCAGGCGGAAGCCATCCACGCCGACATCCTTGAGCCAGAAACCGTATATCTTTGTCATTTCGGCGGTCACTTCCGGATTCTCGTAGTTCAAGTCCGGCATGAAGGGCTCAAAGATCCCATAATAGAACCCGGTCTTGGATGGATGCCAGACCGTCTCACCCCAGGGACCCTTGTAGCCCGGGTCCGTCTCACTCCAGATATACCAGTTGCGATAAGGCGAATTGACATCCTGCTTGGCAGACTTGAACCAGGGATGCTGGTCGGAGGTATGGTTGATCACCAGGTCCAGGATGATCTTGATGCCGCGTCGATGTGCCTCGGTGATCAGGTTCTTCAGGTCGTCCATGGTTCCGTACTGCGGATTTACCGAATAGTAGTCGGTCACGTCATATCCATGGTAGGACGGGGAAGGGAAGATCGGCATCAGCCAGATGCCGGTGACGCCCAGGTCGGTGTTCGTTTTTGGGTCGCCATCATTCAGATAATCAAGCCTGGCTGTGATCCCATTGAGGTCGCCAATTCCATCGCCGTTGCTGTCGTAGAAGGAGCGGACAAAGATCTCATAAAACACAGCATCCCCCCACCACTTCTCCGGAAGAGGCACGGGCGTGATGGTTGCTGTCGGAACTGGAGGCGCTTCGGATTTTGCAGGTGCGCAGGAGATCAGGAAGGCGATCGCCAAAAAGATGGAAATCAGTTTTTTAGGCATACGATAAATATGGGTCCGTTTATGAGTACGTCGGGCAGGAGGAAATCCTGCCCGATGTGTAATCCGTTTATGAAAGTGCTATTTTGCAGTAAGCAATTTTATCTGAGCAAAGTCGTCGGCCGAGAGACCGCCAACATCCGCCGTGCTTCCCGTATAGGAGGAGAGCATATCCTCCTGGGTGGGCGTTGCATCAGACCAGACGAGATCGATGATCCGTGTGTGGTTGCTGTCGTCCGGGGCGCCGCCAAAGTGCCATTGCTCTGCACTCCTGGTCACATCCCGCACGCGCCAGACGCCGGTGGATGGATACCCCTCCTGCCCCATGACCATGGCCACGTATCCCCAGGTGGACGGATCGCCTTCGCCAAAGGCAGAGCGCGGCACTCGCAGCGTAACGGTGCTGGTCGCCGGATCGACAATGACCTTGAAGTCCACGCCGTTGATCTGCTTCGGCTCGAGTGTCTGCGGATCGGGGGCGACCACCTGGGGAGTCCAGCCCTCGGCCCACACGGCGACCTCCCAGCCATTCCCTTTTTCGAGGGCGGCATTCCGGCCCGGCAGCAGCAGGCGGGCCCCGGTCCCCGCGCCGGGATCCTTGTCCACATAAACATCTAACGTTTGAATCGCCAGGTTGTTCGGGGATCCCCACGGATTCGGGATCGGGCCATAAAAGCTGATCTTGAAGATCAGATTCTTGTCGTCGTACCCGGCGCTGAACGATTTGATATCGAAGGCCTGGGCAGCAAAGACTCCATCGGTCGGATAGGTATAGCTGCCGGGACCATGATCGTCACCCTGTGGATCCTCCACCGCCAGGATCGAGTTGGACGTCCCAAGATCCGGAAGAACGATCTGCGCGGGACCCGAGGCGGGCAGCAAATCCCCGGACGGCATCACCACCGAGACGAGACGAAGATCATCCCCTGCCTGCAGGTCGCCGAAGGCGCTCCATGGAACGGAGGCCTCCAGCGTTCCCGAGCTGAACGCCGCTTCACCGGTCGCCGAGCCCTGGCTCCAGCCATCCTTCCCGGCCAGATAGAGCTGAAGATCCTTTCCGTTCCATTCAATGGCATGCGTGGCAGCGATACCCAGTAAAGTGGGCGTTTCTCCCTCCGCATTGAGCGAATACGGATACACATTCGCGGCGCGCGGCACGGAAAGATAGAACCCGATCCGTCCATTTTCCGGCAGCGGCTTGCCGGTCGTTACACGGAAATAGAGATTTTTTTCATCAAACGCATAGGCCAGCGTATCCCCGCTCGCAAGCGCCCCACTGGTGAACAACGCGGCCTGATCCCATTCCCCCGGCGCAGATGTTCCATCCACCGTGGGGGAGGAGAGACCGTTGACATTTTGATCGGCCGTGACGGGCTTTTTGGGAATGATCGGCACGTTCACAAAGGCGGGCACCGGCGCGCCCAGCGACTCATATACCTTTGCCAGCAGGGCGCGGAAACCCTGGTCAAAATATTCAT
>JBLNAU010000020.1:0-3391 GCA_050259515.1 Syntrophothermus sp. | reverse complement strand
CATGGGAAAGCATCAAAAAGCCATCCGGATCTGGCAGATGGGCCTCGACGCGGCAACGAAATACCGGGTGCTGTACGAAGATGGATTGCTCCGTGTCCGACTGGGCTCCGCGCTCAGGAACGTGCCCGCTGAACAGCTGCTCCATTTTGAATGCGCGGCTCAAATCTTTAGCTCGATGGGCGCGGCCCGGGACCTGGAAACCACCAGGTCCCTGGCAAAGGAAAGCGGGTTTAAGATTTAGCCTTCGATTTATACGAAAATAAATTTGGTCGGATCTTCGTTGAACTTCGTCCAGGTAATACATTGGCGGGGAGTAAAAACATACAGGCCGCCTTCATCCCATTGATTGGGTTCGGGGGAATACCCGTGCCTGGCATATTTGTTCCGGTAGGCTTCTGCCAGCCGAAGCGCAAAACCAGGATCGGGTTTTCCTGCCGACTCGGAGGTTCCCTCCAGAATGATGGCCTGGTCACCGCTTTCGAGATGCACAGAGACATACGGGTTGGCTAGGATATTTTGTGCATGGCGGGTCTCGGGGCTGCCGTCATAATAAATTTTTCCATCCAGGTAGACGGCCCAGCGCGGAACGACATGCGGCCGCCCATCAGGGCGTGTGGAGCAAAGCCAGTAGTTTTTGGATTCCGTTAATTGCGCGGCGACCCAGCTCCAGTCAACGTAGGAGGCGGGGTTATCCACGTATCCCTCAGGGAAAATCGGTCGGGTGATTTTGGGGTTGGTCATGGGCAGACTATACAGGAAAACCCACTAATCTGCAACTCCTTCTGACGGGGGCGGAAGTTTGACGTGTTTTTTCACGGACCGCGATTGTACCGGGTCAACTCCGATCCACTTTAACCCTATATAGTATCCCAGCATGGCGACCAGCAGCCCTCCCAGGATGTCCAGGATGTAATGCTGGGCAGTAAAAAGCGTGGAGAAGCAAACAACGACGAGGATCAGCGTCCAGAGCGGCTTATAGCGTGGATACCAAAGGCTGTAGAAAAAGACCAGCAGGGTGGTGATGTAGATGTGCCCGCTTGGCAAAGCGTTGTATCGCCCCGCACTTTCATGAATGAAACGCAGAAGGTTGGTGAACGGGTCACTGCCGTGTAACACTGCCGGCCGCACATAGGTTGGAAAAAGGATGAAGATGACCACTGAAACCGAGCAGGTCACCAGAAAAGCGACGATGAAGGCACGGAACCTGCGGTCAGGCATCCTGAAGATCGCCCAGGCGAACCCCGCAATCCAAAGCACATAGCACAATAGATACGGAACGACCCAGACTGGCCAGACGGGAAAGACATCGATCGGCAGTCTGGGCTCGATGCCTCCAGACATTCTTTCACTGGTGGGGAGATAGATCAGTTGAATGGCCCAGATCACAAGGATCCAAAGCAGACGTTTGCCGATTGAGATGGTGTTTGTGGAAACAGTAATTTTTTGATGCGTCATTTCTATCCCTTATGCTCGGGCGGGCAGAATTATACACTCGAACATGGAACGTACATTTAAGGATACGATGACGCTCTCTTTTGGATATGGGTGCAACTTATGGGACAATCACCGCGCGGACGTCCCTGGTGAAACGGTCAAGGTCGTCGAGGCGCTGATTGATGCGGCTGGCCTCCAGGGGGATGACCTGCGACACCACCCGTGAAGTATCCAGGATCCCACGGCGGGCCATATCCACCAGCAGGGGAAGTTCCTGCAGGAGATGATCGTTCGAGCCAATGATCTCGGCTTCGTGACCGATCAAAGTGGCATATGGGTCCACTTCCAGGGGATCGCGGCTGAGGCCTACAATCACAGCCCGCCCCATAACACCCACGGATTGGACGGTCTGCTTCATGGTCTTTTGCAGGCCGATCAACTCCAGCGCGACATCCACGCCTTTTCCGTGAGTGAGCGAATGGATTTCCTCCACCGCATCACACCGGGCTGCATCGACTGGAACTGCGCCATATTCGGATGCCAGCTCAAGCTTGTCCTGTTGGATGTCCACGGCATAAACTTCAACCGCGCCCATCGCCCTGGCCAGCTGGATGGCGGACAGCCCGAGTCCGCCCACGCCGAAGATGGCCACCGTTTCACCGCCTTTGACCCGGCCCTTGCGCAGCGCGTGCAGGGCGGTGGCGGATGCACACATCAGGGTCGCACCTTCCTCGTAAGAGATCTCCTCCGGCAGTGGGATCGCATTGCGGGATGGCACGGCTACATATTCCGCGAAGCCGCCATCCACGTGATGCCCGAGCATCTGCACCGTCGTACAGAACTGCTCGTTGCCTGTGCTGCAATAATAGCAGTCGCCGCAGCTGATGTTGTAGTGCAAGGCGACCCTGTCCCCCGCAGCGAGCGTGGTCACCTGTGAGCCGATCCACTCGATTTCGCCGGCGATTTCATGTCCCAGGGTGATCGGCAATTTGCCCATCGCTGATCGCCCGCCGCGATAATGAGCATCAGAGTGACAGATGCCGGCGGCGCGTACACGAACCAGGATATCTCTGTCACCAATGGATGGGATGGGGATGTTTTGCAGCTCCAGCGGCTGGCCGGCTTCCACCATGCGGATGGCTTTCATAAGGTCTCCAATAAATTATCTCGCGCTTCTTTTTCGCTCACCGCAACAAGCGCTCCTCACTCCGCTCTGCGCGAGTGTCTGGCCCAATCTGCAATCCCTCGAATATCCTCCGGCGTGGTCCGGCAGCAGCCCCCGATCATCCGTGCGCCTGCCCGGTACCATTCCCTCGCCTCTGCACTGAAGGACTCATAGACGGGGTGACCATCCCAGTCACTCCTGGAGGCGTCATAGGTCTCCCCTGAGTTGGGATAGACCAGGACCGGCTTGTAGGTCGCCTTGCTGGCTTCGGCAATCAGCGAAGGGATGTACTTTGGCGAGGTGCAATTGACCCCCAGCGCGGCGACAAACGGGCTCGATTCAATCGATCTGACACAGTCCTCCAGCCTTTGCCCCTCATTGACATGCTCCCCGTCCCGGCAGCTAAAGCTGATCCATGCCTGGATACCTTGGAATTCATCCAACAGCTTTACCAGTGCCTGCGCTTCGCTCAGGCAGGGAATCGTCTCACAGGCCAGCAGATCGGCGCCTGCCTCGATCAGTGCCTTCATGCGCGGGCGATGAAAGTCCATCAGCTCTTTTTCTGTCAAACCATAGTTTCCGCGATATTCCGATCCATCGGCAAGGAAGGCGCCGTATGGCCCAACCGATGCGGCCACAAATGGTTTGGACCTTCCCAGGCGATTTGCTGGTTCCGCCCAGAATTCCTCGCGTGCTTCGACGGCCAGCCTGACCGACTTTTGGATCAGCGCCATGGCTTCCTGCTCATTCAGCCCGCGCTTTGTAAACCCTTCGATGGTGGCCTGATAACTG
>JBLNAU010000019.1:0-6404 GCA_050259515.1 Syntrophothermus sp. | reverse complement strand
GAATAAAACAAACCTGGCCGACCGGGGACTTGCGCGATCAAGGAATTCGACAAATAATATGACCTTATTCACTCATCTTTCGTGACAAGGAATAAAAACTCCCGCCGTATAATGAGATTGTAAAATATTTCACAATTAGCGGCGATCGTCGCTTGCACCTGGAGGTCAAAATGTTTGTCGGTGAAAGAATGTCCCGTCCCGTTATTTCCGTCTCGCCTGATGTGCCTATTAACGATGTCCTGGCGATGTTCAGAAAGGAACACATCCGCCGTGCGCCGGTCATCAAGAACGGCAAACTGGTCGGTATCGTGTCGGAGAGAGATCTGTTGAACGCCACCCCATCCTCGGTCACCACCCTGAGCATCTGGGAGCTTAACTACCTGATCAGCAAAGTCACGGTCAAGGATGTCATGGCCAAGGAGGTCATCACCGTCGATCAGGATACGCCCATCGAGGAAGCGGCACGCATCATGGCGGATAAAAAGATCGGCGGCGTCCCGGTCGTAAGCGCAGGAAAGGTTGTTGGCATCATTACGGAAACAGACCTGTTCAAGATCTTTCTCGAGCTCATGGGCGCCCGCACCAAAGCGTGGAGGGTCACGGCGACCATCCCCGAAAAGCCCGGCGAGCTGGCCAAACTGACCCAGGCAGTGGCTCAGAACGGCGGCGACTTTATTTCCTTTGGAATGTTCTCCGGCCCGGATGCCCACTCACGGGTGGTTACCTTTAAGGTGGAAGGACTCGATAAAAATAAGATCCATGAGATCCTCGAGCCTGTCGTGGTGAAGTTCTGGGATATCCGGATGTGCTAGCTGGCAGTGGAAACCTGATCGTACATAAAGGCCGCTCCTGGAGCGGTCTTTCTCTTTAATTGTGTCTTATAATGGTGTATGGGGGAAAACCCGTACTGGACATCCTGCTCACATCGTTAACCACAATAACTTGAGAAATCGGAGGCTGCTGTGTTCAACCACATCCTGGTGCCATTGGATGGATCCCCCCTGGCGGAATGTGTCCTGCCGCACGTCAAAGCGATCGCTCCTGTGGCGAATTCGCATGTCACGCTGATCCATGTTCTCGAACATCCAAATAATCGTAACGGCAGTCCGCCGATCGATCCACTGGGCTGGCATATGCAAAAACAGGAATCGCAAAGATACCTGGACGAAAAGGCGCAGCAGCTCCAGGCGGAGGGACTGCAGGTCGACCAGGTTGTTTTGGAGGGAAAGCCGGCCGAGGTCCTCATCGAGTATGCCCGGTCGAACGGCGTGGACCTGATCGCAATGAGCACACACGGCCGCACCGGCCTGAGCGGCTGGAACGTGAGCAGTGTCGTGCAAAAGGTCCTGCTGCGCGCCTACCGGTCCATATTACTGGTCCGGGCCTATAATTCGGAAGCCAATACCCAGATCTCCTACAAGCGATTGTTTGTTGCCTCGGACTGTTCGGCCCGCGGTGACTATGTTGTCCCCTTTGCCATCGGCCTGGCCCAGGCTCACCATTCCGAGGTCACCATTGGCACCGTGGTGGAGAAACCGTTGGTGATCCAGCGCATGCCCGTCCCGGAGGAGGATCTAAACCTCGCCAGGCAACTATCTGAGGTCAACCAGAAAAATGCCTCCCACTGCCATGAACAGATCAAGACCCAACTCGAGCTGAAAGGCATTCACGCGGAAACCCGGGTCAATATTGCAGAACATACCATCGGGGCGCTGCATGACATGGTGGAGGAAGTTCAGGCGGATCTGGTCCTGATGGTCGCGCATGGGGACACGGGGGAAAGGCGCTGGCCATACGGAAGCATAACCACCAGCCTGATCGCTTATGGAAATACACCGCTCTTGATCATCCAGGACCTTGCGGAAAACGATGTCCTGCCGACCTCGGCCGAGCAGGCGATCACCGAAACAAGGGGGCATTAGTTGATGGTTCAAACATCCACCGACATTGCGACAGCCATTACCTCTCCAGCCGATCCGATTGCAGCCCGACTGGCGGAAAAACTAAAAGATGCCAGGCCTCGGAAGGGCCCATTCCCAATCCCGGGCCGTTTGAAAAAAATGAAAGTTTTTTTTCAGGCTGCCTACGCTTATTTTGAAACTGCATCCAGCAGCCAGGCCCCTGTTTCCATCGTCTCGGAATGGCTGCTCGACAATTTTTACGTCCTCGAGCAGGCACTGCGGGTGGTGGAGGAAGACCTGCCGCCTGACTATTATGCCCGCCTGCCGAAAGGTGTGGATGGCTGGACACGGATCGAGCTCCTGAGCCGAGGTCTCTATGATGACGCCCCGCGCCTCGACCTCGAACGGATCAAAAGCTTCGTCCAGTCCTTCCAGAGTGTGGCCCCTCTGCAGGTCGGCGAATTGTGGGCGCTGCCTCTTCTGCTGCGATATACCGTTCTGGAAACGATCGCGGCGAACCTGGCCGAAATTACCAAACTGGCCTGGGGCTCTCTTCCCGACCCTGCGGTCTGGAAGGAAATCAAACCAGCGCCAGGCTCAGCCGGAGCAGACCCGGAGACGCAGGTCATTAATTCCATCCTCAATCTGCGACTCATTGCCACGATCGACTGGAAGGAGTTCTTCGAATCCACCAGCCTGCTGGAACAAACACTGCGGCGCGACCCGGGCGGAGTGTACAGCCAGTCCGATTTCCAAACGCGCAACCATTATCGAGGAGTGGTCGAAGAGCTGGCACGCGGCTCGGCCCTTCAGGAGATCGAAATCGCCGGGCAGGCTTTGGACCTGGCCGATGCCGGGACCACCCCTCGTAAACGGCACATCGGTTATTACCTGATTGACGAGGGACTTCCAAAGCTTGAAGAGCGGATCCGGTTCCAGCCTACTCTGCGGGGAGCCTTCCTGCGCGCCATCCAAAACCACCCCACCTTCGCCTACCTTGGAAGCATTGCCCTCCTTACCGGTCTATTTATTTATTTCGTTTGGATCTTTGCCATCTACCTCCATGCAACCCCCGCCCAGCTGCTTACTATATTCCTGCTGGCACTTTTCCCCGCATCGGCAGTTGCCGTCCACTTCGTGAACTGGCTTGTGGTTTTGGTCGTTCCTCCTCATACTCTTCCCAAGCTTGAATTGAAGGATGGTGTGCCGCCAGACTACTGCACGATGGTGGTCATCCCCGCCCTGTTGAGCACCGAAAAGGATGTGGCCTTTCTCACCCGCCAGATCGAAAATCATTTTGTTTCCAATCAGGACCGGAACATATTTTTTGCCTTGTTGACCGATTTCGCCGATGCACCTGAAAAAAACATGCCCCAGGACGATGAGCTGATCCGGCAGGCCACGACGAGAATCGAGGAGTTGAACGAGCACTATGGCAACCGGGATTATCGGCCCTTCTTCCTCCTTCACCGTGAACGGTTGTGGAATCCCGCCGAGGATAGCTGGATCGGCTGGGAGAGGAAACGCGGCAAGCTCGAGGAGTTCAATGAGCTGCTCCGCGGAAATGACAAAACCTCGTATACCATCCAGGTTGGGGATCTGAAACAACTGCCGCCTGTACGATATGTCATCACGCTGGATGCAGATACTTTATTACCCCGGGATGCCGCACATCATCTGATCGGCACACTGGCTCATCTTCTCAACCAGGCGGAGTTCGACCCGGCTACGGGACAGGTGACAGCGGGTTACACCATTCTTCAGCCGAGGACCCAGGTGCGGCCGGCCGTTGTCAATCAATCCATTTTCTCACGCACCTTTGCCGGAGACTCGATCATCGACCTGTACAGCCGCGCCGTCTCCGATGTTTATCAGGACCTGTTTGGAGAAGGCAACTATGTCGGCAAGGGGATTTATGATGTGGATGGCTTCCGTAAAAGTCTACAGGACAAAGTCCCTGAAAACCATCTCCTGAGCCATGACCTGTTCGAGGCGGTCCAGGGACGCTGTGGACTGGTCACCGATGTCATTCTCTATGAAGACTATCCCCCACACTATCTGGCCTATTCCGATCGCATGCACAGATGGGTTCGCGGCGACTGGCAGCTGCTACCCTGGCTGGGAAGGTGGGTCCCGGACCGGAAGGATGGCTGGGCGCGCAGTACACTTTCCTTCATCGATCGCTGGAAAATTTTTGATAACCTTCGAAGGAGCCTGGTCACCACCGCGGTCTTTGCATTCCTGATTTGCGGCTGGCTCTATTTCCCCGGCTCCAAACTGATCTGGACCTTGCTCGCGCTTTCACCCTACCTGGTTCCGATTTTCACCAGCCTGGTCTCGGAGCTGCGTCGAAATGTCAAGGAGGAATATCCCAGGTTCGAATCAAGGTCGATCCGGATGACTGCCCTGCGCTCACTTCTTGAAATTCTTTTTTTACCCCACGATATGCTCATTCATCTGGATGCCATCGCGACCACGATCGTGCGAGTGTATATCACCCATGTGAGAAGGCTGGAATGGATGACCGCCGCTCATACCGTTCAGTTATTCGGTAAAAGGCTGCATGTAAAATCCGCCTGGCAGGCGATGATCCTGGCCCCCCTCATGGCGGTTGGGCTTGGATTGATCATCCTGCTCCAGGAACCGGATGCAATGGCCATCGCTGCATGGCTGCTGATCGGCTGGGTGATCTCTCCCACGGTCGCAGCCCGCATCAGCGTCCCGGACCGCCTGCCCGAAGTGAAATTTACGCCCGCCCAGGAGAAGAAGCTGCGCCTGCTGGCTCGGTCCACATGGCTGTACTTCGAACATTTCGTCGGTCCTGAAGACAGATGGCTGCCCCCCGATCATTATCAGGAGAATCCGGTCGGGCGGATCCAGCACCAGACCTCCCCCACCAATATCGGACTGATGTTGCTTTCCACTCTGGCTGCGCACGATATGGGATATATCGGCACCTCCGAGCTCTCGCTGCGCCTGCGCGACACGTTCGACAGCCTGGACTCCCTCGAGCGTCTGCGCGGTCACTTCCTGAACTGGTATGACACGCGCACTTCCACACCGCTCCTGCCCCGCTACATTTCCACGGTGGATAGCGGTAATCTGGCAGCCTGTCTTCTGGCGCTCAGGCAGGGCTGCCTGGATATCGGCTCATCTCCTGTCCTCCAATGGCAGGGCCTGGTCGATACGATCAACATGCTTCTGTTTGCTCTTGAGAGATCGGGGATCGGCAAACCCGCCGCTGGCTTTAAAGAGGCAGTGATTTCCCTCCGGGACCAGGCAGAAAAACTCGCCCAACCGGCTGAATTTTCACCCGCCCTGCTGACCAAGTTCCTGGAGG
Organism: Syntrophothermus sp.; assembly: GCA_050259515.1. GTDB lineage: Bacteria > Chloroflexota > Anaerolineae > Anaerolineales > Villigracilaceae > Defluviilinea. The sequence goes on along the minus strand of JBLNAU010000019.1, from coordinate 1,163 downwards.
AGGGACAATCTGAATTTGAGAACATGCTCTGGCAGGCTGTTCAAGAGTCCGATGATGATTTGGCATCCGGGTCGCTTCAAGAGGTCTCGACCTGGATCCAAAGAGTTCGTTACCAGCTCCGGCATCTGCGTACCGATATACAGATCCTGGCGCCCTGGCTCCTGGCACTGGCAGAAACGCCGGTCCTCAAGCCTCAACCTGGAAAAGAGACAGATTTCGATAGCACATGGAACGAGCTGTTGATCAGCCTTTCATTGCATCCCCAGATCAGGGAGATCCCGCAAATCTCCGAACAGGCGAACCGCCTGATCGGCACGCTCATGGATCTAATGGATTATGGGAACCCGGATGCGTTCAACTGGTTTGAAGTTCTCTCCTATGACCTGAAATCCGCCCAGAGGTTGAGTGCCTCCTTGCTGGCCGATTTCGTATCCATTGCCCAGCGCGCCGAAACGCTCTTCGATGAGATGAGCTTTGGTTTCCTCTATAACCCGAACCGCCATGTCTTCCATATTGGCTACAATGTCGAGTCGGGGCGCATGGATCCCAATTACTATGACCTGCTGGCCTCCGAGTCACGGATTGCCAGCCTGATCGCGATCGCCCGCGGGGATGTACCCCAGGAACACTGGCTGCATCTTTCCCGGCCGTTGACCGAAATCCATGGGAAGCAGACACTGCTCTCCTGGAGCGGGACCATGTTTGAATATCTGATGCCCACCCTGCTGATCGAGAGCTATCCCGACACCCTGCTTGACCAAAGCTGCAGGGCCGCGGTGGAACAGCAGATCGCCTATGCTTCTGAAAAGCAGATCCCCTGGGGCATCTCTGAATCTTCCTACTACAATTTCGATGCGGCACAGATCTACCAATACAAGGCGTTCGGTGTTCCCAAGCTTGGCTATAAGCGCGGCCTGTTCGACGACCTGGTGGTAGCCCCCTACGCATCGGTTCTGGCGCTTCCTTTTGCGCCCAGGGAAGTGCTGCAGGATCTGGGCTGGTTCGAAAAAAACAAAATGTGGGCTTTATATGGGTTGTACGAGTCCGTGGACTTCACCCATGAGCGCTTGAAGATGGGCGAGGAGTATGCAATCATCCAGTCTTATATGGCTCATCATCAGGGGATGATCCTGCTCTCCCTCTATAACCAGTTAAATCATAAG
>JBLNAU010000018.1:0-4712 GCA_050259515.1 Syntrophothermus sp. | reverse complement strand
CGGCCTGGTGCTGCCGACCACAGGTACGATATTCAATTCATCCAACTCGTAAACCGATCTGCAAAGGGTTTCTCTGGACGTCATCCCTTGATTTGGATCTTATCCCGTACAACCACACGGGAAGGCTCGGCAACCGCCTGCTTGGCTGCATCCAGCGCCCTGAAGCGGTGGATAAAATAGATCGCCAGCACAAACAGCATGATCGCATTGGCCTGGTGCAGGAGCGCGATCACGATATTGACATAGGACAGGATCACAAGCACACCCAGTGTGATTTGGAGAGCCACCACGCCGATCAAGAGTTTGAGTCCATTTTTGATTTCAGAGGGGAAATCCAACTTATTGACAAGCCAGAATACATAGAGGACCGCGATCAGCCCCAGCCAGGCAAACCAGCGATGGACAAAAACGATCGTCTGCGGCACCTCGAAAAGATTGATCCAGGAATTGAAAAGGTTCGGTGGAACGATCCTGCCGAACATCAGCGGCCAGGTATCAGAAACGTGACCGGCTTTCAGGCCGGCGGTCATACCGCCATAGGAAATCTGAATGATGAGCAGGACAAAGGAAAGCAGGGCAAGCCTGGAGGGCAGGGACCACTTTGCTTTTATGTTCCGGTTGCGAAAACCGTATTTATGGCCCAGCGCAACCCAGAAGCTCAGGCCAAGCAGGGAGAGCGCCAGCAGTAAATGAATGGTCAGGTTGAAGTGGCTGACGGATGGTCGGTCCACCAGCCCACTGGCGACCATGATCCATCCGGCAAATGCCTGGGCGATGAAGAGCAACCCCATCGCGAAGTAAATCCCAAATTCCCTGAACGGGATCCTCCTGGTAAAGAGGAAAAAGAAAACCGGAATGGCATATACCAGTCCTGCCATTCGGGCGATGAAACGATGAATCCACTCGATGTAGAAAATGTACTTGTACTCTTCCAGGGTCATGCTGGAGTTGACCAGCTTGAATTCAGGCGTCTTCTGGTAATTACTGAACTCCTCCTGCCAGGCCTGCTGCCCCAGGGGAGGCACAGTACCGCTGATCGGATTCCATTCCGTGATCGAAAGTCCTGAGCGGGTGAGGCGGACAAATCCACCAAAGACAACAAGAAACGCCACGATGAAGGCAAAGGTGAACAGCCAGATCATCACGGCGCGATTCTGAGTTTGAGGCATAAATTGTTCTCCTGTTCCGAGGTCGCTGGGATTATAGCACTTGTTGGATTAAGGGAACCTGAAATAAAAACCCGCCACAGGATTGTGACGGGTCCGCTTTCATTTTTGTTGCAGCTGCATCAGCAGCTGTCGGTACTGAGCGGCGGCAGGCGGGTTCATCAACAGGATCTGGTTGATGGTGACCATCGCCTCCTCCCTGCGCCCGGCAGTGAGGAACGAATCGGCAATGGAGTCGAGCTGGGCCACTGCATCGTCCAGCCGGCCAGCCTGTTGATACTGTTGGGCCAGGGCGCGGCGCAGCACCAGATCCTCCGGGCGATCCTGAATCAGCTCCTCGATGAATTTGATCCCCTGGGCACCGCGGTTGCCGGTCTGGAGATAGACAAGATAATTTTCCAGCTCGGCATAGGCCTGGGCAGGCTGGCCCAGTTTCAGGTTTAGCTCGATGAGATTTTTACGAGCCCCTTCATCGTCCGGACGAAGAGTGCGGATCTGCTCGAAGACGCGGATTGCCTGTTTCCAGTCCAGCTTCTGCATGTCGATATCCGCCATGCGCTGCAGGATGTGAATGTTCCAGCTGCGATCGGCGTTGGCCTGCTGCACGAAGCGGAGAGCCTTGGTATACGTCCGGCGGGCGTTGTCGAGCTCGGCAAGCCGGTAATGGATATCGGCCAGCTCAATATATTCACGGATGGCATCGTCCACCTGGCCGCGGGCGATCAGCTGGTCGATCAGCCTGGAGCGCACGCTCATATCCATGGGAGCCAGTTGCACCACCCGGCGCAGCATCTTGGCGGACTGGGCCGCCTCGCCTCGGACACTGTAAGCAGCCGCCACGGTGGTGAATTTGGCGATGGCTTCCTCGGTGTGGTTCTCGCGCACCAGCAGGTCGCCGATCAGGGTATGGAGAGGCAGGTAGGTTGGGGCATAGGTGACCGCCAGGAAGGCTTCCTCCATCGCCGAGCGGAGCTGTCCCGCGCGGGCGAGCTGGTGGATGTGATTGATCGCCTCCAGCACCTGGCTCGATTGCGCCTGCAGGATGACCTCCGCGATGGGCATGGGCATATCTTCATCCTGCGACTTGGGCATTTGTTCGCGGGCCCGGTACAGGTGATCGCGCCAGTTCTTGCGCATGAGCATATCGTTGATGTTGTCACACAGGCGCCTGAGCGCAGTTTCGTCCCGCTGGGATGCCTGTGCTTCGATGAGCGGCTCGTACATCTGGCTGATCTCCTCCGATTGCTCGGCAGGCACCACCGTGGAGTCGGCCAGCCTTAATGCTTCCAGGTATTCAACGGATGCAGCCCGGAGACGTCCGAGCTTTTGATTGATCTGGCCCATCAAAAGGCGGGCAGCCAGGTTGAAATCCGCATGCTTGACCGCAAACTGGAGATGGCGCAGCGCGGATTCAAGCCGGTCACCGCGGGCGCGCATGAGACCCAGATCAAAATACAGGGCCGGATGGTTGAAACCGGCCTCCAGGGCATGATCCAGCTCCTCGGCTGCCAGGTTCTCATTGCCCTTGGTCTGGGCATCGATCGCTTGACCCAGGTGCAGGACCACCTTGGTTTGTTCGGAGGATTGCATCGAGAGCTGGCCCGTACCGCGCATGAGCGCCTGCAGGCCGCGTTTCACCTGAACGGTTGTGCCATCGTCGGTGGAGTAGTCGAAGAGGATTTCTGCCAGCCGGGTTAGCGCTTTTTGGCGGGCCTCGGAGATCGGGTCCAGACCGGAGTCGGCCTGCTTCTTGGGCTGGTCCAGTTGTTTGACCTGGGCCATCGCGATCGGGCCTGTCCCGCCCTTGGGACGGATTGGCTTGGGCAGGAGCTGTCCCGAGCGGAGCAGAGCCTGCGCCTGTTTCGCCTCCCCACTTTCCGGGTTGATTCTCAGCGCATGGTTGATCAGCTCGGCTGTCTTTTCCATGTTGCCGGTGCGCTGTACCAGGCTGGCCACAGAAATATACTCGGTAACTGCCTGGACCTTGTGCCCCAGCTTTTCATGGGCAAGGGCAAGCCGTGAATGAGCCAGCAGATGTTCCGGGTCGAGGGTGGTCACATGGACCCAGTTCTCGATGGCCTTGTCGATATCGCGCTGGTTGATGAAGAGGTCGGCCGCCCTGAACGCAGCATCAATGGCCTCCTTGAGATGGCCGGTCCGCTCGAGGAGCTGAGCCAGCTTCTCCATGGGGACGGGATCGCTGGGCGTGATCTGGGCAACGCGTTTGTAAATCTGCAGGGCCTCTTCGAAGTTCGCCTGTTGGTAGAGAGCCAGTCCCAGGCTGGTGAGCGCCTTGGGATTGTCCGGAATCTCCTGCAGGGCCTGACGATAGGAGATCGCAGCCTTGTTCCATTCCTGGTCCCAGGCTGCGGAGTGTCCCTCGTTCATTGCTTTTTGGAAAACGTCTTCTCGTCCTGGCATGTTGATTATTATACCTGAGGGGTTGTAATCTCCATCCGTACTCTAGGGGCATCCTGCCATGAGTTTTCGATCAATGGAGAAGGGCGTATCGGAAGAGTTGAGATCTAACAGAGAGGATTACATTTTCAGGAGAGGTGAGGTTGGATTCCATGATGGAGGTAAAAGAAAGCAGGTCGCGCTGCAAGCGTGACCTGCTGCAAATTACAGATCCTGCATGTCGCCCCAGTTCTTTCCATAACGGGCCTCGGTGGAAAGCGGGATGCTCATGGGATAGGCATTCGCCATCGTCTCCTGGACGATGCGGGCGGTCTCCTTCAGTTCCTTTTCCGGCACCTCGAGCACAAGCTCATCGTGCACCTGCAGAAGCATTTTTCCGCTTAAGCCTGCCGCTTTCAAAGCCGGAGGGATCCGCAGCATGGCGATCTTCATGATGTCTGCGGCGGTCCCCTGGATCGGCGCATTGATGGCTTCGCGCTCCTCCCGGTTCTTGATCTGGACATTTTGCTTGCTCTGCAGGGCCGGGAAGTAGCGCCTGCGTCCCAACAGGGTCTCGACATATCCCTGCTGTGCAGCAAGTTTACGGATACCCTCCAGGTATTTCTTGATTCCGGGGAACTGCTTGAAGTAGGCCTTGACGAACTCCTCCGCCTCGGCCAGGGTCAGGTCGGTGTAGCGGGTGAGACCGAACACGGACATGCCGTAAATAAGACCAAAGTTGATCCCCTTGGCCCGGCGGCGCATCTGTTTTGTGACTTGCTCTGGGCTGACGCCGAAGATGGCCGACGCGGTTGTCGTGTGAATATCCTCCCCGGCCCGGAAAGCGGCCAGCATGGCCTCGTCCTGGGCCATATGGGCGACGATGCGCAGCTCGATCTGCGAATAATCCACCGAGAGAAGAACACGATTTTTACCTGCCACAAAGCCATGGCGGATGCGGCGTCCCTCCTCGGTGCGGATCGGGATGTTCTGCAGGTTCGGATTTACCGACGAGAGACGCCCGGTCACGGCGCCGGTCTGGCTGTAGGACGTGTGCACACAGCCGGTATCTTCATTCAGGGCTGCCTGCAGGGCATCCACGTAAGTGGATTTGATCTTGGCAAGCTCGCGATGTTCCAGGATTAAGTC
>JBLNAU010000017.1:0-4585 GCA_050259515.1 Syntrophothermus sp. | reverse complement strand
TGACAGACTGCTGATCCTCCCGGTGGCAACCCAGAGCCAGCCCTGTGTCACACCGATCCACACTTTTTGCAGCACAATTTCTTCAGGCAACCGGTTGATCCAGTTTTGTATCGTAGCAAACGGTACCTGATAGACCAGTTTTTGGGAATCGCTTTCAATCAATTGAGCTGCCCGATCCAAATCTCCAGCGGAGAATGCATGCTCCACAGCCTGATACAACCAACCATTCTGTTCATACCAGGCACTGGCTCGGGAATGCAGCAGCGGAATCATCTGCGGGTCTATTTGCTGGAGGCGGGACGCGAGGAGATCGGCAAACAGGTGATGATAGCGGTACCACGTTCTCTCGTCGTCCAATGGCACAAGAAAGAGATTTGCCCGTTCAAGATATTCCAGGATTGAGGCTGACCCTTGGAGAGAAATTAATTCTGTGCAGGTCGATGGATCATTGCCTTTTGCCGTAAGGTCTTCGGTGCTTGTCAGCACGGTATCGCAGAGGGAGGCGGTCAAACGGTCCAACACTGAGGTATAAAGTAGAAAATGCTGGATTTCTGGCGATTGGCTTGCCAGGGCCTCCTCCAGCAAAAAGTCAAGAATGTAACGGTTGGTACCTGAGAAACCCTTAATAAATCCTAGAACGTCTTCCCGCCCACGCATAGAGAGAGCTGCCATTTGGAGGCCGGCAATCCAGCCTTCCGTCCGTTCTTCAAGCACTGCGATGAATTCCCTATCCAGATGGAGTCCCATGATGTCGTTTAAGAACTGAGTTGCCTCCGGCCCTGTAAAGCGGAGATCGTCAGCCCGGAGTTCAAGCACCTGGCTACGGACTCGTAAACGCGGTAAGGGAAGCGGGGGATCTGAGCGGGTAGCAATCACCATATGAAGGGTATGGGGACAGTGCTCGAGCAAAAAAGCCACTGCCTCATGCACTGCCTGGCTGCGAATGAACTGGTAATCATCCAATACCAGGACTACATTTATGCCTCGAGTATCCAGGTCATTGATGAGGCTGGTTAAGACCGCTTCCGATTGCACCTGCGGTGCCGACAGCAGTTGGGCAGCATCGCTCACAATCTCATGGCCAACCTCCTGCAAAGCAGCAATCAGATAGTTCAGGAAGCTCCCTGCCTGGTTGTCATTATTATCCAGGGATAACCAGGCTATGGACATCCCGCAATTTTTGACACTGGATGCCACCAGAGTGGTCTTGCCAAAACCAGCTGGGGCTGCAATCATGATTAGCGGGCCTGACAATCCCTGCAGGATCTGTTCCTGAAGCCGCGGCCGAGGTACCAGATGCGGCCGGGTGGACGGTGGACGTAGCTTGGTACGAATGAGTGGACCAGACTTGTGCATATGCCGATCTCGGCTCAGTTTGACATCTATAGGATTCAGCCAGACATGTGATTATCATAGAAATCATATATCCAATCTCTTGAAATTTCATGTGTCATTTGTCTTAAAAAGCCGGGTAAACAAAAAGTTTGCCAGGCTCGTTGAGTCCAATACGAGTTGTCCTACAATGGCTTACCACACCTGGCATCGCTTGCTTACCTGCAATTGCTACGCACCAAGGTCATCCATAATTCGCTCGGACACCAGACGGCCCGAGACCATGCCGGTGGGCATTCCGGTACCGGGATGCGTGCTGGCTCCCACAAAGTACAGGTTTTGGTAACGGGGATGCCGGTTGGATGGGCGGAAGTAGGCCATTTGAGTTAGCCGGTGAGACAGGCCATGTGTTGCTCCTCTCATCAGGTTATATCGTTCGTTCCACGTGACAGGGGTATATGTCTCTTCGAATTTGATGTGTGATTCGAGGTCAGTAATGCCAAGCATCCGCAGCCGGCGAAATACATGCTGACGCGCCAGATCACGCAGATTGTCCCACTGCTGCTTTGCGGCGTCCTTCCCGTGTTCACCCAGATGGCCGACCGGGATGATTGCAGTCAGGGTATCCTCTGCGGGTGGGGCCATGGACGGGTCGACCCGGGCTGGGGCGTGGACGTACAGACTGGGATTCGGTGGCAGGCTCAAGTCCCGTATATGCTCGAAGTTTTCTCGATAGTCATCTGCCAGGAAAAGTGTATGCGGGCCAAGGAGAGGATATTGTTTATCCAATCCCCAGAAGAAACTGACCACCGAACAGGAGAAGTGCTTCCGGGCCAGAGACTTTGCCATTCCGTCCGGCGGAAGCAATTGCTGATACACATAGGGCAAATCCGCATTGGCAAGGACTACATCTGCGTCAAAGCGCGTTCTATCTGCGAGGAAAACGCCCCGGACGCGTGTCCCATGAGCGTTGATTTTTTCCACAGCTGAGTCAAATATCAATTGCACGCCAGCCTGGTGGGCCAGATCTGTGAGGGTCTCAATGATGCTGTACATACCACCCTTGGGATACCAGACACCATGAGCCAGCTCCGTATACGGCATCATGGAAAAAGTGGCAGGCGCTTCGAATGGACTCAATCCGGTGTAGATATCCTGGAAGGTAAAGACGCTTTTCAAACGCGGCTCATTGAAGTAAGCGGTCATATGGCGATAATGGTTGATGAATGGCTTGAGCTGCAGGAGCGGAGCCAGGTTACGTAGATTGAAAAAGTCGGCGGCCTGGCGAAAATCACGATTGACAAGCTTGTCAACAACCAGTTGGTAGTGCCGTTCACCTTCCCGCAGGTAACGCATGGTTCTTCCGAAGCTTCCCAGCTCGATCCTCTCCAATTGCGCATGCAGGCGCTGCATATCGGAAGTGAGCGCCAGCTGGCTGCCATCATCGAATACCAGATGGTAGGTTGGGTCAACGCGTTGCAGATTGAGCCGTTCGTGCATCGAAACGCCCAAGGTGCGAAATTCAGCTTCATACAGCAGCGGCATGACAAAAAGAGTCGGTCCTGTATCAAAGTGATGGCCATCGCGGCTCAGACGGTCACAACGTCCGCCGGGGCGCGGGTTCTTTTCAACGATTGTGACATCCAGTCCACGTTTGGCAAGATGAATAGCCGCGGTGATGCCTCCGATGCCGGCTCCAATAACGATCGCCGATGCTCGTTTCATGCTCTCTCCTGCCGTTGCGATGAGGTCGGCCTGGACTGGGTTCCCACCCATGGGAAGTCGAACATGGAGGCGGCCGTAATCCAGCTCATGCGCAGTCCGATTTTCGCAGTTTTTCGTTCCTTGTATTGAGGACGCAGGCAATAATCTTCCTTCTCAATCGTATCCAACAACCATTCGAAGCGGGCAATATAGGCAAAACATGCCAGGCGGCAACGCACATTCTGGACGCGCGCGAAGTAACCTTTGCCTGCTTGGAAATATTGGCGTGCTAACTGCACTCGACTCTTCACCCAGGTTCGATAAGGATCGCTGCTTACATCCTGTGGTCCCATGTGACTGGCATCAAGTACTTCACGTGGAATGTTGTAATATCCAATCTGCATATCGTCAAATGTATCCCGCAGCATATGGGTAATATGCGCGGCAGATACGGCCAGATAACGTGTCTCATCATGCGGTGCAAAATCATCATGTCCGATGAAATAATGTATGCACTCCATAACCGCAGTAGCCAACCAGCGCGTGTATTCACTTAGTTCAAGTTGCGATATTAACTTGCCGCGCCGCTTTGCATCGAAATCCATTACCTGCATCATATTGTGCAAATAGAGCTGCAAACCGCTGTTCTTTTCGCGATCATGCTGGACTAGTTCAACCAGCATTTTTTCCTGGAGGTTCGTATCCCTCGGCGCCTGACCTTGATAACATTTTTCGAGCAGGAATTCCTGCCGCTCAAGGAAAGTCCTATGTTCAGGAACTGAACCCGAATCTGCATCGAGAATATCATCCACCCAACGAAAGTATCCATACGCCCGATATGCATCCTCGACGCGTTCGCGATCCACCAGGTAGCGGATCGTGTAATAGGTCTGTTTGCTGGCAGCTTTTGTAATCGAAGATGTAGTAGTTAGGCGCATTTGATTCACCCTGTCATCCTTTCCGTAGCTAGGTACCAAATGTGCGATTTGATGTAAGTGAGATTGGTGTTTATTGGCAGTACGCGAATGTCTCTCTCCGCTATCCGCGCTAGTGGTATTGCACAGTGAGGACAAACAGGACGAGGCGGGAAGATAGCCTGGTCGCAGGTCGGACACCTCCTGCCTTTCAGGCGGAAGCGTTGCGCTTTTAATCTCCAGTGACGCGGGATTTCCATAGGACCTCCGATCAGGCGAACAGATGGCATTCATTGATGTGATTCTTGCTGACCAGGATGAGCTCTTGTCATATCACACGAATGATCGTTCGACACCTTCTTCTTTCAGAGTCTTTGCAATCGTTATCGCCCAAGCGGTAATAGCACCCCAATCGCGAAAATCGCCGAATGGCTTTTTTACAAGGCTCTTGATGGCCCATTTTTCGATGAAGTTAATCCTGTCATGGTTGATATAGCCGTGAAAAACAGCAATGTCTCGGGGCTGGATGCGGTCGACGATCGGTTGCAGCGCAGCAGGCAGCCGCTGACCCTCCACCAATTCAACCGCATCCCCCTCGCCCGTCGGCCCGCTGGACAATATCCAGACCGGCTGGC
>JBLNAU010000016.1:0-3552 GCA_050259515.1 Syntrophothermus sp. | reverse complement strand
CTTTTCTTTGAAGAGCCGTTTGGAAGTCTTGCGGGTCTTCTTGGGGCTTATGACGTCCAGCGTGGCGAAATCGGCTTTTCCCTGAATGGCCTGGTTGAATGCCTCCCCGAACTCGGCCGGGCTCTGGAAACGGTCATCCACATCTTTGGCGAGCGCCCGGTCCAATACATATTGGATGGCGGGGGGCAGTCCAGGTACCGGCGCGGGCGGCTCGTTAATGTGCTTCATCAGCACGCCCATGGTCGTCTCGCCTTCGAAGGGCAGGTGTCCGGCCAGGATTTCGTATAGCACAATGCCAAGCGAGTAGACGTCTGTGCGGCCATCGGTCAGCTCGCCGCGCGCCTGCTCGGGACTCATGTAAGCGGGTGTGCCCGCGATCGTACCGGAGCCGGTGGTATGGTGGGTCGAATCGATAAAACGGACCAGGCCAAAATCTGTCAGCACTGGCTCGAAATCCTGGGGGAGGGGCTGCCCGGGGAGGATATCGCTGCTGCGCGAAGTAAGCATGATATTGCCCGGCTTGATGTCGCGGTGGATCACGCCGCTGTCATGCGCGTACTGCAGGGCGCTGGTCATTGCATCCATCAAGCGTGAAACTTGCGGAAGCTCGAGCCGCTTGTTCTTTTCGTGCAGGGAGTGCAGATAGTGGAGGAGGGTCGGCCCCTTGATGTATTCCATCACCAGGTAGGGATGGCTGTCCACCAGGTCAAAGTCGAAGACCTGGACGATATTGGGGTGGCGCAGGTTTCCAACGACAACCGCTTCGCGCCGGAACCGCTCGAGAGCGTGAGAGTGCTCCTCATAATTTTCGCGCAGCACCTTGACCGCAACTTTTCTGTGCAGGGTGGTATGCGTGCCAATATAGACTTCCGCCATTCCTCCCGTGGCCCGCAGCGCGTCAATATGGACTCTGCCCACCGTCCGGCCAACCCAGCTATTCATACTTAAATTATATCCAAATTAGGGAATTTATCTGAATCCAATCTGTGATGAAGCTGAGGCGTTTGATTTCCTGATTCAATTACGAGTTCGAGCAAATATGTATGCTCTTCTCGTTTCGACCTCCACTTCCGGGTTTGGCTCGCGCACCAGGGTCTCCTGCAATTCATAACCTGCTTCTAGCAGGAAGTTTTCCACCTCGGATGGCTGGAGGAAGGCAAAATCCAGATTGACAGGCTTGTCCCACCAGGTATCCAGGTGCTTGGTGTCATCGCCGATGTGGAAGGCTAGCAGCAGCAAACCTCCCGGCTTGAGTACCCGTTTCATCTCCCGCAGCGCAGCCACGATGCGCTCCCGGGGTATATGAATGATGCAGTAAAAGGCGGCGATCCCGCCCCAGGAATTGTCTGCGTCTGGCAGGGAGAGCATATCGCCTCGGTGGAATGGGATTTCCGGATTCAGACGCTGCGCTTCGGCGATCATGCGCGGGGATAGGTCCACGCCCAGGGTGTCGATGCCTTTGCGATGCAGATAACGGGCGATCTGGCCCGGTCCGCAGCCCATATCACAGATGGGACCCAGGGTCCCCACTTCGCGGGACAGGCGATCCAGGCAGTCTCGGTCGAAAGGTTTATAGTCCATCTCATCCTTGAATCGCTCGGCATATTGAGAGGCGACCTGGTCGTAACTGGTCTGGGTGTTAAAAATAGGATCGTCCATTTTTCCTCACAAAGCAGAAGGGCGACCTTATGGAGGTCGCCCTTCGCAGTTATTTGCCTAATCTGGCGCGTTCTTCTTCGACGACCTTGTCTTCAAGTTTCTTGAAGAGCGGGCCGGGTTGATTAAGCCGGGTGCCCGGTTTCAATTCGCTGGGTTTCCACTGTACTTGTGTTTCCACTCCGCTCAGCACGGAGTTTTTATAGCGTAAGACCCTGTGCGTGCCGAGCGCATCGGTTACTTCTTCTGTGTATTGAGCGCCAAAGAGCGGCGTCTCGTAGCCAAAGAAACCATGCAGGCGCTCGCTGGTGAATGGCAGGAAGGGGGCAAAGATCACCTTGAGCGAGTCGATCGCTTTGAGAGCCGTGTAGATGGTCTTCCCGGCGCTTTCCTTATCGGTCTTGATCGCCGACCAGGGAGCATTAACATCGAGGTAAACGTTGACCACGGTGGCCAGCTTCATCGCCTCGCCGATGGCGGATCGAAGACGGACGGCCTCCAGCTCCGCGCCGACGGTGTTGAATCCATTTTCAATGACGGACAGCAGCTCCAGGTCCGCAGGGCGGAGCACAGGGACGGGCGGCTGCCCTTCCACGCCAATGTCGGGCACGTGGCCTTCCCAATTCTTGTAACAGAAGGACAGCACACGGTTGGCCAGGTTGCCCCAGGTGGCGACCAGCTCGTTGTTGTTGCGGGCCACGAACTCGGCCCAGTCCCAGTCGCTGTCCTTGTTCTCGGGCATATTGACGGTCAGGTAGTAACGCAGGGCATCGGGATCGTAACGGGTCAGCGCGTCGCGGCCGAATACGGCCCAGCTGCGCGAGCCGCTGATCTTCTTGCCCTCCAGGTTCATGAACTGGTTGGCCGGGACATCGTAAGGAAGGGTCAACGACTTACCTCCCTCCTGCAGGGGGGACGTAGGGGGATCGAAGATTTTCATAAACTGCGACCCCGCTCCCATCAGCTGGGCAGGCCACCAGGCGGCATGGAAGAAGATATTATCCTTGCCGATGAAGTAGAACTGGCGGGCTTCCGGGTTCACCCACCACTCGCGCCAGAGCTCCTCCTGGCCCGACACCTTTGCCCACTCGATCGCGGCCGAGAGGTAACCGATGACCGCTTCGAACCAGACATAGATGCGCTTGCCGGCTTCGGTCCAGCCTTCGACGGGGATGTCCACGCCCCAGTCCAGGTCCCGGGTGATCGGCCGCGGCTTGAGACCCTCAGACTCGATCTTGCGCAGGGACTCACCGATGACCGTGTCGCGCCAGTAGGACTGGCGCCGGGTCAGAAAATCCTTGACATCCGGTTCCAGCTTGGAAAGATCAAGATAAAAATGCTCGGTCTCGCGCAGCTCCAGAGCGCCGCCTTCCTTGGAGCGCGGGTTGATCAGCTTCTCCGGCTCGAGCACGTTGCCGCAGTTATCGCACTGGTCGGAGCGCGCCCCTTCGAAACCGCAGATGTAACAGGTCCCTTCCACATACCGATCGGGCAGGAAGCGCCGCGTGGAGGGGGAGTACCACTGCATCGATTTGTCTGTGTACAGGAAGCCATTTTCCTTCAATGCCAGGAAGATGGCCTGTGTGACCTTGAAGTGGTTTTCGGTGTGGGTGGTGGTGAAGAGATCGTAGGTGATCCCATAACCCTCGAATAGTTCGAGGAAACCGTTGTGATATTTCTTGTAGACTTCCTCGACCGGCTTGCCCTCCTTGTCGGCGGCAATGGTGACAGGCGTGCCGTGCGAGTCGGTGCCGCTGACCATCAGGACGTTGTTCCCTTTGAGACGGTGATAGCGGGCGACAATGTCCCCAGGCAGATGGGAACCCGTGATATTGCCGACATGGATCTCGGCGTTGGAATAAGGCCAGGCGATGGCGATCAGTATGTTTTCAGGCA
>JBLNAU010000015.1:0-5437 GCA_050259515.1 Syntrophothermus sp. | reverse complement strand
CATGTGTGAAACAGACGAGAAACCGATCATGTATTTCAGGTCCATCTGCACGTAGGCGATATAGGCACCGTAAACCACCGCCACGGCAGCAAAGAGCATGATCAGCCAGGACCAGTACTTTGCACCTTCGGGCAGCAGCATGATCCCCACACGCAAGGCAGCAAAGGCGCCCAGCTTCATCAGCACACCTGCATGGAACATGGAGACCGCCGTCGGTGCCGCAACGTGTCCATCCGGGGACCAGTTGTGGAAGGGCCAGATACCACCCAAAACAGCAAAACCCAGGAAGACAGGCAGGAACAGGAGGTATTGAGACGTTTCAGAGAAACCGGCTTTTTCCATCTGCAGCATGTCAAAGGAAAGGACATTTGTGTTCTGGAACTGCAGCCAGTACATGGCAAGCACACCGACCAGGGAGACGACCGAGCCTACGAACAGGTACAGGGTCAGCTTCATGGCCGCGTATTCCCGGGTCTGCACCCAGCCCCAGATGGCGATGAGCAGGTACATGGGGAACACGGCGATCTCATAGAAAAAGAACAACATGAACAGGTCCAGCGAGACAAAGACCCCGAACACACCGCTGGCCAGAATGAACAGGAAGGCAAAGAATTCACGGGGGCGGTCCTGGATACCGGCCATGACATGTTTGTCGTCATTGCCCCAGGAAATGAGCACCCCCGTAAACATGACCACACCTGTCAGAAGAACCAGGGGTGTGCTCATGCCGTCCACACCGAAGTGCAGGCTGATGCCGAGGGAGGGGAGCCAGTTATATTGCTCCTGGAACTGGTAGCCCCCGATCGCCTGGTTATAGCTCAGGTACACCCAGAACGAGAGGATCAGGGCAAAGGTCGCAGCTGCGAGAGCGACCGCACGCGTTTCATTCTTCCTTTGTGCGGGCATGAGCAACATAAGCACTGCCGCGACCATCGGTGTAAATGTGATGACACTCAGGACAGGAAAATTCATCATCCACCTCTTAGAACAGCATGACCACGGCTCTGTTGATCACGTCAAGGATCCATGCCGGGTAGATGCCAATCCATAAAATTAAGGCCATCAACGGAACCATGACCAGGACTTCGCGCGTTCCGATCTCGGTCAGCTTGTGCTCGCCATGCGCCCAGTGCTCGTTCATCGGCCCATGCAGGACCTTTTTGGTCCCTTTCAGGATGTAGGCGCCTGTGAACAGCAAGCCGAGCATGGAGATAACCGTATAAACCGTCAGGATCGGATAGGACCCCCGAACCACCAGGAACTCGGAGATAAAGCCATTGAGTCCCGGCAGGCCGAGAGAGGCCATGCTGGTAAAGATCAGGATGCCGCCATAGACCGGCACGAGTGGGAACAATCCGCCGAACTGTTCGAGATTTCGGGTATGGGTCCGCTCATAGATCACGCCGACCAGGAAGAACATGCCCGCCGCCGATAGACCGTGGTTGAACATCTGCAGGATGGCACCGTTCAAGGCGATGGTCGCGTCCTGGGTACCGGCAGCATAAGCGGCCGCGGCGATCCCGAGCACCACAAAACCCATGTGGTTGACGGACGAGTAGGCGACCAGGCGCTTGAAGTCGGTCTGGGCGTAGGAAGCCAGGGCGCCGAAGACAATCGCCGCCGTTGCCAGGAAGGCCAGCGCGCCGGCGAAGTATCTGGCTTCAGCGGGATACAGGGGAAGGACCAGCCTGAGGAAACCGTAAGCACCCAGCTTCAGCAGGACACCGGCCAGGATCATCGAGCCGGCGGTCGGCGCCTCGGTATGCGCATCCGGGAGCCAGGTGTGGAAGGGCCACAGCGGGACCTTGACGGCAAAGGCGATCACAAAAGCCCAGAATGCGATGGTCTTGACCGTCGCCACGGGCATGCCCAGGAGCATCGCGTCCGGCGCCAGGGAGCCCCACTTCTGGTAGATCGTCAGCAGATCATAGGTCCCAAACAGAACGCCGATCAACTGGACGGCAAGCAGTAATCCCAGCGAGCCACCCATGGTGTAGATCATGAACTTGAGCGAGGCGTAATTGCGGTTGGCGCTCCCCCACTGGTTGATCAGGAAGTACATCGGGACGAGTCCGATCTCCCAGAAGACGAAGAAGACCAGCAGGTCGAGCGACATAAAGACGCCCAGCATGCCTGTCTCCAGGAACAGGAACAGCATCATGTAGGCCTTGACCCGATCCTGGATGCCGAACGAGGCCAGGATGGCAAGCGGGGTCAACAGCGTAGTCAGCAGGACCATGGTCAGTGAAAGGCCGTCCACGCCGAGGTGGAGGGAGGAGCCGATCGAAGAATACCAGGGATAGTTCGCCTGGAACTGGAAGCCGGGCTGGATGGTGCGGAAGTTGAACCACAACACCAGGGACAGGGCCAGGGGGATCAGGCTTGCCCCGAAAGCGAACCAGCGGAAGAGCTTGTTCTCGCCGTTGGGCAGGAACAACAGAATGACCGCTGCAATCGTGGGGATGAACAGAATCAGGAAGAGGAGATTTTCTGTGATGAAACTCATCATGTACTCCTTAGGCCAGCAGGAAGAAATACAGCACGACGCCGACGATGATGAAAGTAGCCAGCGCAAACACGAGATACTGCTGGACGCGCCCGGTCTGGATCGGCCGGACAATTCTCATAAACCACCAGGTGGCTTTATACGAGCCGTCACCAATGCCCCGATTGATGACCGGCAGGTCGAAGTAATTACGGATCACGCTGCCGATGCCGGCGGTACCCGGCCCGAAGAGGTGCAGGACACCGTCGATCACCTTCTGGTCCATGAACTTGTAGACCACGTTCTCGGCGAACCAGTAGGCCGGTTTGACGAACAGGAAGTTGTAGGCTTCGTCAAAGTAGTACTTGTTCTTGAGGAGCGGGATCTGCAGACGGTCTTCCGCAGGAGAATTGACATTGCGGTAGACGAAATAGCCAAGGGTAAGTCCTCCGAGGGCCACAAGAAGTGAGGTCAGTAATGGGACCCAGCTAAATTCCAATGTCTCAGGCATTTCGGCCAGCGTTCCACCGACAAATTCATGGATCCAATTCGGAACAAGGCCGCCGAGCACCGGGAAATGCTCCGAAATGCCGGCCCAGCCATACGTCACGGCGAAGAACGCCAGGATCATCAACGGGGTCGTCATCGTCCAGGGAGTCTCCTGGGCATGTTCTGCCTCGGTCGTGCGCGGCTCGCCCAGGAAGGTCAGCGTGATCTGGCGCATGGTATAGAAGGCGGTCAGGAAGGCAGCCACCGCCAAGGTCAGGAAGACGATGAGATGTCCGTTGCCAAATGCATCCGCCAGGATTTCATCCTTGGACCAGAAGCCGGCGGTAACGAGCGGGAAACCGGAGAGGGCAAAGCCGCCGATCAAAAAGGTCCAGAATGTGATCGGCATCTTCCTGCGCAAGCCGCCCATATTGAACATATCCTGTGGATCAACCTTGTGATTGCCTGTATGGAGCACGCCATGCTCCATGCCGTGGATGACAGAACCGGAACCCAGGAAAAGCAGGGCCTTGAAAAAGGCATGCGTGATCAGGTGGAAGACCGCGGCGACATAGGCGCCGATGCCCAGGGCTGCGATCATGAAGCCAAGCTGTGAAATCGTCGAATAGGCCAGCACACGCTTGATGTCATTCTGCGCCACGGCGATCGTCGCTGCGAAGATGGCGGTGAAGGTGCCGATGAAAGCAATAATCGACATCGTCTGCGGATCGAGACTGATGAGCGGGAACATGCGGATCACCATGTACACGCCCGCAGAAACCATCGTTGCCGCATGGATCATGGCGCTGACAGGTGTCGGGCCTTCCATGGCATCCGGCAACCAGACATGCAGCGGGAACTGCGCCGATTTTCCAACGGTGCCGATAAAGAGCAGCAGACCGATCAGGCCCGCCGCCGAGAAACCCAGGAAACCACTCGGGACCGAGGCGAGTGTGTGCAGCACCGGCTCTTTGAAGATCTCAGTGAAGGTCAGCGTCCCGGTCGCGTAATAGAGGTAGGCAATGCCCAGCAGCATGAACACATCGCCCACGCGGGTGGTCATAAAGGCTTTGACCGCCGCATCCCGGGCGGAGGGTTTTGCATACCAGAAGCCGATCAGCAGGTAGGAGCATAAGCCCATAATCTCCCAGCCTACAAACAGGGTCAGCAGGTTGTTGGAGACCACCAGCAGATACATTCCAAAGGCAAACAGGCCGATGAAGGCGAAGAAACGCGAGTACATCGGCTCCACCGAGGGAACCACGTGTTTGTGGCCGTGCTCTTCCACGGTCGCGCCGTGCGGGGGCAGGCCCATATGGTCGTGATCGCCCTTGGGCTGTCCATAATTGTGATAGCCCACGCTGTAGAGGAAGATCATCAGCACGGTCCAGGCGACAAAGAACAGCATGACCGCGGTGAGCGGATCGACCAGTACGCCAATTCTGAACCAGGTATCGCCCGTTGGGAACCAGGGGATGGAGGCTTCAAATGGCTCTTTACCAAGATGTTCCACGCCCAGTGCCCGCACGAAAACGATCATGCTGAGCAGCCAGGAAAGGAAGGCTGCACCGACCGCGATCGTATGGCTCAGCGCCTTGCCGCGGTTGGTAAACAGCACGATCAGGGCAAATGCCAGGACGGGCGGGAGAGGGATCAGCCAGATGAGTGTTGTTGTCTGCATAACGTCCCTACCACTTCATGATGTCGATCTCGTCCGCCACAACGGTGTTGCGACGACGATAGACAGAGATCACCAGGGCCAGACCCACGGCTACTTCCGCAGCGGCGACCGCGAAGACGATGATCGCGAACACCTGGCCGGTCATGTTGAAAAGATCGCTGCCATATCTCCAGAAGGCAGCCAGGTTGATGTTCACGGAATTGAGCATCAATTCAATGCCCAGCAGGATCGCAACCGCGTTCCTGCGTGAGAGCACACCGTACAGGCCGATGCTAAAAAGCGCGGCGGCAAAAATGAGATACCAGGAAAGTGGAACCATGTGCGCTTCTCCTATTTCCGGTTGAATGCGACGTAAACCGCGCCCACCAGGGCGGCCACCAGGAGGACAGAGGCAATCTCGAACGGCAGGACAAATGCATCCGGCGAGGTCAATACATTCCCCAGCTCGGTCACGGCATCGAACCCGGCGGGGATCTCGGCGGCCGTCGTTCCGATCCCGGTAAAGTTTTGGAGCAGGAAGAACAGCCCGACGAAGCTCAGGACGGCCAGGATGGCGCCCACCCACCAGTTGGGGTTCACCTGCGGACCCTGGTCGCGCATGTCCTTGCGGGTGAGCATGACCGCGAAAATGAAAAGGATGGCGATCGCGCCGATGTACACCACCACCTGAACGACCGCCAGAAAGTTGGCGTGCAGCAGGCTGTAGGTCACAGCCACACCAAACAAGGTTGCCACCAGCCAAAACGCAGCATGGACAAGATTACGCGTGGTCACGACCAGCA
>JBLNAU010000014.1:0-4217 GCA_050259515.1 Syntrophothermus sp. | reverse complement strand
AGCAGGTCGCTGCGGCGTTTCGCAACAATTTGCATTCTGAATTAATTACGGTGGATGCCAGCGATGAATTTTTATCCGCGCTGGCGGGCGTGACCGAGCCGGAGCAGAAGAGAAGGATCGTCGGCGAGAAGTTTATCCGCGTGTTTGAAGCGCAGGCCAGGCAGCTCGGTCAGCCAAGGTTTTTGGTGCAGGGAACCATTTATCCCGATGTGGTGGAATCCTCCGCGCCCGACCGCAACAAGGCCGAGAAGATCAAGACCCATCATAATGTGGGCGGGCTGCCGGAGGACATGCAGTTCGAGCTGGTCGAGCCGCTGCGTTATCTGTTCAAGGATGAGGTCCGGGCGGTCGGGGAGGCGCTGGGGCTGCCGGAGTCGCTGGTCTGGCGGCAGCCGTTCCCGGGCCCCGGCCAGACCGTGCGCTGTCTCGGGGACGTGACCCGCGAGCGCGCCTCCCGTCTGCGGGCCGCGGATGCCATCCTGATCGATGAACTGTCCAAAGCCGGATTCCTGGGGAAGCGGGCGCGGACCTCGCAGGCCTTTGTGGTCCTGCTGCCCGTCCGCTCGGTGGGTGTAATGGGCGATCAGCGCACCTACCAGGAGGCGGCTGCGATCCGGGCGGTGACCACCGAGGATTTCATGACCGCCGACTGGGCGCGCCTGCCACACGACCTGCTGGCGAAAGTCTCCAGCCGCATCGTGAACGAAGTAGACGGAATCAACCGGGTCGTGTATGATATTACCAGCAAGCCACCCGCGACGATTGAATGGGAATGATTGATTTTAGATTTTAGATTTTTGATTTTGGATTTTTTGATTTTGGATTGAGGAGGCACCTTGAATTTTGACATCGGGGAAATCCTCACCCGCGCCTCGCAGATCACATGGAAACATAAGGTGCTCTGGGTGTTTAGTATGTTTCCTGTCCTGTTCAGCTTTCTTTTTGTTCCCGTTGTTTTCATACCCATGTTCTTTATCGGTCCGTATTCCCTGGCCTCCCAGCGGTCCATCGACCAGCGTTACTACCTCTCCCTGTTTGGCAATACCGATCTTATTCTGGCGATCCTGGCGATCCTTCTATATGTTGTCGGCACGGCCTCTTCATCGCTGGGTATCCTGCGGATCGAGAATGGCCGGAAAGAGCTGGCCTTCCGGGAGCTGCTACAGGATGGGCTGGATTATTTCTGGCCCGTGCTGGGTGTTACCCTCCTGATCGGAGGAACTGCATCCCTTCTGCTTGTGCTCGTGTTCGGATGCATGACCGTGGTCGGTTTTGCCACCCGGGGACTGGGACTGGCCTGTCTGCTGCCGCTGCTCTTTTTTGTCTACCCGGCCATGTTGATGGCATATTCCCTGCTCGAACAGTCCCAGGCGGCAGTGGTTGTCCATAAAGTGGGCGTGCGGCCTGCCATCTCACGGGGCTGGGCATTAATCCGCAGCCGTTTCTGGGATTTTGTGCGGTTCTCGCTGGTGCTCTATATCGGCATGTTCGTGCTGAGTCTTGTTTTCCTTCTTCCCTTGCTGTTCCCCTTCCTGTTTCTGTTCCTGGTCATTCAAAGCCCTCAGGCAGGAAGTGATCTTCAAGCATTGGGCTGGCCCCTGGTTGGGCTCAGCCTGGCCCTGCTGTCCATCCTGGCGCTGGTCCAGGGGATCGCCATGACCTTTATCAGGTCCGCATTTATGATCATTTATCTGCGCCTGACCCGTTCCACTGCACCGCAGACGGCGTTACAATAACCCGAACATCAAGGAGCCAACATGAATTTCAACTTCGGAGAGATCCTTTCGCGTGCCTGGCAGATCATCTGGAAACACAAGGTGTTTTGGATTTTCGGCATTCTGGCAAGCTGCAACCGGGGAAGCACCAACTTCAACTATAACTTTAATCGCAGTGACTTTAACAGAGGGACAACACCGCCCGTACTGCCGCCCCAGGTGGAACAATTCTTTCAACTCATTGCCCAAAATGTGGTCGGCATCATCGCCGTTACGATAGCGCTGGTCTGCATCATTTCGATCCTGGCGATCTTCCTCGGGACCATCGGCAGGATCGGCCTGATCCGCGGCACCGGGCTGGTGGAGGCAGGTGAGTCGGTGACCTTCGGCCAGCTCTTCAGGGAAAGCATGCCTTATTTCTGGCGGGTGTTCGGCTTATCTCTGCTCGTGGGTCTTCCCTTCGTGATCGTGGTCGGGGCGATGGTCGCTGCTTTTGTGGTATTTGTGATCGGCATGTCCCAGAATGGCAGTAATTCCTCCGCCCTGGGATTCCTGGCCCTGCTGCCATTTTTCCTGGGCTGCATGTGCCTGCTGATCCCGATCGGTTTTGTCATCAACCTGATCGTCCGCCAGGCGGAGCGGGCCATTGTGCTGGAGGATGCAGGCGTGCTGCCGTCCCTGAGCCGCGGCTGGGATATTTTCCGCACCAACCTGGGACCCCTCCTGGTCATGGCGATCATCCTGGGGGTGATCGGTCTCGTGGTCGGGTTTATCGTTGCCATCCCGATCCTGATCGTATTGATCCCGGCCTCCTTTGCCTTTCTGGCGGGCAACGCCCGAAACTGGACCCCGTTAATGTTTGCGCTGGCGTGCATGTGCCTCCTTACTCCGGTCTTATGGCTGATCAACGGCATCCTGATGGCTTATGTGGAATCGGCATGGACCCTGACCTATCTGCGGCTCACCCGGCCCCTGGATGCCTCCCCTGTCATCGTCGAGGCGAATGCGTAAGATTCTTCCGTTCCTCATAAGCTTGAGCCTGCTTGCCGCGACCCAGTTCAGCGCGCGCGCCCAGACGGCGGCGTACGCGGAGATTACGGCTATTGAACAGAAGACATTCCCCAGGATCACTGCCCTTGTGGATGTGTTCGACGCGAACGGTGAATTCATCGCAGGTCTTAAGCCATCCACTGTCACCGTCTCTGAGGATAGCAAGCCGCATCCGGTCGATACGCTGACGGCGACCACTGTCCCAGCCCAGATCGTGGTGGGCATCAACCCGGGGCCGGCCCTGGGCGTTCGCGATGGCACAGGTGTGACGCGCTTCGCCCGTGCGGTCGAGGCGCTCGGTGCCTGGGCCAATGCCCAGCCGGCTGACACACAGGATGATCTAAGCCTGGTATCGCTGTCCGGCTCGCTGATCAGTCATGGCTCCGCCAAGGATTGGTTTATAAGCCTGGACTCTTTTAAGCCCGATTTCCGGGCCACCACTCCCAACCTGCAATCCCTGGCGATCGCCCTGGATACAGTCAATGCCCCGGCACTGCAGCCGGGCATGAAGCGGGCCATTCTGTTCATCACGCCGCACATGGATGATCCGAACATCGACAACACCATCGCGCCTTTCATTCAACAGGCCATCGACACAAAGGTGCGCGTCTTCGTCTGGTTCATCGATGCAGACAACCAGTTCAGTTCTCCCAGCGCCAATGCCTTCCGGATGCTGGCCCAGCAGACCCACGGCTCCTTTTTTGCCTATTCGGGCAAGGAGACCTTTCCCGATCCTGGCTCGTATTATGCTCCGCTCCGCAACATATATTCGCTCACATACACCTCGGCGGTGACCATCTCGGGAGATCACACCCTGGGTCTCAGCGTGGATACACCCGACGGCCAGCTTAGCGCGCCCGAAAAATCATTTACCGTGGAAGTGGAGGCGCCCAATCCGATCTTCGTCTCCCCGCTCCTGCAGATCACGCGCCAGCCACCTGCCGAAGATCCCTACTCGAAGGAATATACGCCCTCGCAACAGCCGCTCGAGATCCTGGTCGAGTTTCCCGATGGCCACCCGCGCGACCTCAAGCGCACCTCGCTGATTGTGGATGGGGAGGTCGTGGATGAAAACACCAGCAAGCCGTTCGAAAAGTTCATCTGGGACCTGACCCCCTACATGGAAAGCGGGCAGCACGAGATCACTGCCGAAGTGGAGGATGTGCTCGGCCTGAGCAAATCGAGCATTGCCGTGCCGATCACCCTGACCGTCATCCAGCCGCCGGGCGGGATCCGAGGCCTGGTTGGCCGGTACAATTCCTATATCATTTTAGGCGCCATAGGTCTGGCAGGTGTTTTATTGCTGGGCATCCTCCTGCGCGGCCGGACGAACTTTGGCATCTTCAAGAGGCGCCGGGCAAAACGCCGGCACATGGAAGACCCGGTGACGCAGCCGGTCATTGCGGTGGCAGAGCCGCCTTCGTCCGCGGTGAAAAAGGCCAAGACCCAGCC
>JBLNAU010000013.1:0-5698 GCA_050259515.1 Syntrophothermus sp. | reverse complement strand
GGGCTGATCGCTTCGACCGCCACCGGTTCGACGGCCTACGCCCTGGCTGCCGGAGGACCCATCCTGCCACCCGAGCTGCGGAATATCCTGCTGGTGCCCATTGCACCGCATCTCTCCGTGGATCGTGCGGTGGTGCTGTCCGAGGGCTCGACGGTAATCATTCGCGTCAATGGCGAAAATGCTGTCATGAGCGTCGACGGGCAGCCATCCATTACCCTCATGGAGGACGATCGCTTCATCGTGCGTGCCGCTGAAGTCACGACCAAATTTGTCCGCTTCGGAGACCCGGGATATTTTTATCGCAACATTACAGCTCACATGAATGAGAACTCACTAGGATTGCCCAGATGACACAGACAACCACTGACACCCTCTATTGCTACGTTCATCCCACCCGCGAAACGGCCCTGCGCTGCAATAACTGCAACCGTCCCATTTGCGCCGAGTGCGCAGTCCATACACCGACAGGGTATCGCTGCAGGGAATGTGTGAAGATGCAGCAGAAGGTCTTCGACACGGCGCTCGGACGGGATTATGTCCTTGGTTTCATCGTCGCTGCCTTCCTTTCGATGGTGGCAGCCTTTCTTGTCACACTGGTGATCGGCATCGGCTTTGGCATCCTTGGCTGGTTCCTCCTGCTGGCAGGTGTACCCACTGCCGGAGTCATTATTGCCGAATCGGTTCGCAAGGCAACCGGGAAGCGCCGTTCGCGTCCCCTGTTCATGACCGTGGCTGCGGGTGTTGTGGTAGGCGCCCTGCCGATGATCCTTGGTGCACTGTCCAGGGGAAGCCTGTATCCAATCCTGTTCCAGGTGGTTTACCTTGTGCTTGTTGTACCTACTGTTTATGCCCGACTTTCTGGAATTCAAATGTCCAGATGACCTATAACCTTCAATTAAATGCTAACAGAATTAAGAATCCATAATTTCGCCATCATCGATAAACTTGACCTTACCTTTGGCCCCGGCCTGATCATTCTGACGGGTGAGACAGGCGCGGGTAAATCCATTATTCTGGATGCCGTCGTGATGCTGATCGGCGGACGGGCGGACTCTACGCTCATCCGCACGGATGCAGATGCCGCGTTCGTCGAGGGCGTGTTCCACCTCCGGGGTCCGGAGAAGGAAGCGGTGCATGCCATTCTGCAACGCGAAGAGCTGATGGATGATCCCGATTACGTGGTGTTGACGCGTGAAGTCCGCCGCGAAGGGCGCAGCGTGGCGAGGGTCAACGGCCGGACGGCCAATGTATCCCTGCTGAAGGAGCTGGGTGCCCTGTTGATCGACATCCACGGGCAGGCGGAACATCTTTCGCTGCTCGATCCGCGCGCCCACCTGGGCCTGCTCGACCGTTATGCAGAAGTGGCGCGGCCCCTCAGCGATTACCGTCAGACCTACCATACCCTTCTGAACCTGCGCCGAGAATTGAACGATCTGCGCAAGGCCCAGACGGATGCCCAGCGCCGGGTGGACATGCTTACCTACCAGGCCGAGGAAGTTGAATCGGCGCGCTTGAAACCCGGTGAAGATGAAGAGCTGCGCAAGGAACGTGACCGGCTGGCCAATGCCGAAGCGCTCTCCCGCAATGCCCAGGAGGCGCTGGCCGTGCTGGAGGAGGGATCGCCCGAGACTCCGGCCGCCACCGACCTGATGGGACAGGTGGTCCAGGCGCTCTCCGCCCTGGCCAAGATCGACTCGGCTCAGAACGACATGGCAGATCAGGCTGAGCTCCTGCTCGAAAACATGTCCGACCTGATCCACAACCTGCAGGATTACATGGATGAGATCGAGTTCAATCCGAAGCGCCTGGATGAGGTGGAGGAAAGGCTGGATCTGATCCATTCGTTGACGCGCAAATATGGCGGCAGCATCCCGGCGGTCATTGCTTATGGGGCGGAGGCCCGCAAGCAGCTTGAGCTGATCACCACCGCCTCGGAGCGCATCCAGGACCTGGAAATGCAGGAGGCGAGACTGCTGGAGAAGCTTGCCAAACAGGGCAGCCTGCTCAGTGAAAAACGCAAATCTGCCGCGGTCGAGATGGGCAGCGGCATCGAAGCCGAGCTCGATGATCTGAGAATGGAAGCTGCACAGTTTGGCGTGGACTTCCAGACCCGGCCCGACCCGAACGGTGCACCGGTCGAGGATGGCACGCGCATTGCCTTCGATCAAAACGGCTTTGACAGGGTGGAATTCCTGATTGCCCCGAACCCGGGCGAAGGATTGAAGCCACTTGCGAAGATCGCCTCCGGCGGTGAAACTTCCCGTTTGATGCTTGGATTGAAAAATGTTCTCGCCCGTGCCGATGAAGTGCCTTCCCTGATCTTTGACGAGATCGACCAGGGTATTGGCGGCCGTGTGGGCATGGTCGTGGGACAGAAGCTGTGGAACCTTTCCCGCATGCACCAGGTCTTCTGCGTGACCCATCTCCCGCAGCTGGCAGCATTTGGCGATGAGCATTACCAGGTTCAGAAACTGGTCCAGAGCAATCGCACGTTGACGCAGGTCGAGCGACTGGATGGCGAGCCGCGTTTGCTCGAGCTCTCGCAGATGCTGGGCGAAGTGGGGGAAGGGACTTTACGGTCTGCCCACGAGCTGATGCAGGTGGCAAGACAGATGATCAAGGGAAAATAACAGAAGCAGAGTGCCAATCGAAAAGATTGGCACTTTTCAAATAGCTCGAAGCTGGTTGTCCAGCTTGTGAATACTTATCCCAAAATCTCATTGAAATGTGGGGAAATCTACTTACCAATCTCTAGTAAAAAACTAAGTAAATCTACATTGAAATTTAAGGATTTCAGCCTAAAATACCACCATCAGAGTGAGGGCGTTGCCAAGCGCCCTTCCTGTCTTTAATAAATCGTTATAGGAAGAGTGTATGTTTTTGAAACGTTTTCAACTAGGTCTCATTCATGCCGGGGTCGCAATGACCCTGGTTCCGATCAACAGCACGCTCAACCGTGTCATGATCAAGGAACTGGCCATTTCTGCAACACTCGTTGCAATCCTGGCTTCTCTTCCCTATTTATTGGCTCCCATCCAGGTTGCCATCGGCTCATACTCCGATCGCCATCCGATCCTTGGCTATCGCCGCTCCCCCTATATCCTGGCCGGATTGCTTCTCTGTGTACTGGGCCTGATTATCTCGCCCTATGTTGCCTTCCTGATGGCTGAGAACTTTCCTCTCGGCCTGCTGGTGGGTGTCCTGGCGTTTGGTGCCTGGGGAATGGGCTATAACCTCTCTGCAGTTTCCTATCTCTCGCTCGCCTCCGAGCTATCCGGTGAAAAGAGACGTGGCATGACGATCGCCATCATGTGGATCATCATGCTTTTTTCCATTATCGGGACGGCCAGCGGGCTGAGCCGCATGCTTGATCCGTACACGCCGGAGGCCATGATCCGGGCCTTTATGGTGGTGGCTGCGATCGCACTGCTTCTGGGTCTGGTCGGCCTGATCAGGCTGGAGCCGCGTTCCAAGCCTCTACCAGCCGGCGAATCGGAGAACTACACTGTGAAACAGATGGTGTCTGCCATCACTGCCAATCCCGTGGCGCGGGTGTTCTTTCTCTACCTGTTGCTCCTGCTGGCCGCCATCCTGGGACAGGATGTTCTGCTCGAACCTTATGGCGCGGAAGCCTTTGGCCTGACCGTGTCCGAGACCACTGGGATTACCAGGCTTTGGGGTGAGTTCGTCATCCTGGCGATCGTCCTTGCCGCAATACTGGAGGGACGTGTTGCCAAGCGGATCGTTGCCCAGTTTGGCAATGTTGGCGCTCTGCTTGGATTTGTCGTCATCGTGGTGAGCGGCCTCTTGATCAACAAGCATATTTTCTATACCGGCGTGACCCTGCTTGGAATCGGAACGGGGCTTTCCACCGTTGCCAATCTTTCCCTAATGTTCGACCTCACTGTTCCCGGCATGGTCGGTCTCTACATTGGTGCCTGGGGGTTCTCGAATGCCCTCTCCCGTCTGGTAGGATCCGTCCTGGGAGGGGCGATGCGGGATGTGGTCACTCTGGCGACGGGTCAGCCCCTGTCGGGATACCTCGTTGTATTTAGCATCGAGGCCATCATGCTTCTCATCGCTGCAATCATGCTGTATCGGATCGATGTCAAGGCCTTCCAAAAGCGGGTGAAGGAGCCATCCTTCGTCGAAAAGGTGGCGCTGGCTTCGGATTAAATGTACTGTTGCAAGAGGAACACAGGCTTCTTAAAGGTCTATGGTAGCAAGTTGAAAAGGATATCTGGATGACAGACGAATGGCTTTCCCTAAGTGACGCAGCAAAATTACTGGGGGTGCACCCGAGCACAGTCAGGCTTTGGTCGGATAAAGGTGTTTTACCCACCCACCGAACCTCCGGAGGACACCGCCGTTATCGCCGGGATGAGGTGTTGCTGTGGTCAGACACCGCCCGGGAAGTACGCGCCGAGCCTGAAGGCATCATGCATATGGCGATGAAGAACGTCCGTGTGCAGATCGGGGAGGCGAACCTGGAGTCTGAAGGCTGGTACCAGAAACTGGACGAGAATGCCCGCAAGCAGTACCGCGAAAGCGCCCGTTCCCTGGCGCAGGGATTGATGAACTATCTTGCATCCGAAACGGATGATGACTCGGAGGCCCATGCCATCGGCTACGAATACGCTTCCCGTGCCCGGCGGTACAGCCTTAGTGAAGTGGATGCGACCCGGGCTCTATTGTTCTTCCGCAATGCGTTGATCGAATCGGTGATGAAAGTCTACCGGGAGGCCAACATCCATTCCGGCCGGGCCTGGGAGGAGATGCTGCACAAAATGCACCACTTCACCGACCTGATCCTGTTGAGCCTGCTGGAAACCTATCACAAGCTGGAAAGTGTCAATCATTAGTTCGAGGACACGAAAGGAAACAAAAATGGCTGTCACTCCTCGTTCCAAACGGTTCAAGCCGAATAGGGTGACCGAGAAGATCGTCCCGGTTGTACTGGTGCTCCTTCTTGTGATCCTGTTAAGCGTTTTTGTTGTCATCGGATTATCGCTGGCCGGTGTCTTCCCGGCATAAAACTTTGTCTCTGATAGGAACCCGCTCATGAACTTTCTTCCCTACCTTTCCACGATTATCACCTTTGCCTTTGCCATTGCAGTTTTCAACCGTTATCGTCAGCGCGGCGGCATGCACCTGTTACTATGGGCAGCTGGCCTGCTTCTGTACGGCATCGGCACCTTATGCGAAGTGATCCTCGGGTTGACCTTTAGTGTGACCGCCCTGAAAATCTGGTACCTGACGGGGGCGATGCTGACCGCAGCCTGGCTGGGCATGGGAACCGTTCATTTGCTGATCCGCCGCGGCAACACAGCCATGACCCTGACGTGGGTGCTGCTGGGTGTTTCCATCCTTGCATTTATTCTTGTGATGATTGCGCCGGTGACTTCCACCGCTTATGACGTAACCCGGCCGGCTTCAGAACAATACAGGGAAGTATTTTCCCGCAGCGGCCTCGTCATTCTGCTGACCATTTTGCTGAACATCTATGGCACGCTTACGCTGGTGGGTGGCGCGATCTATTCTGCCTATCTTTTCTGGCGCAAAAAGATCCTCGTCAACCGTATGTTTGGAAATATTCTCATCGCAGTGGGAGCTCTTTCTCCTGCCATGGGTGGATCTTTGTTAAGGGCCGGTCTGACCGACATGCTCTATCTGAGCGAGC
The DNA here is from genome assembly GCA_050259515.1 of Syntrophothermus sp. Classification (GTDB taxonomy): domain Bacteria; phylum Chloroflexota; class Anaerolineae; order Anaerolineales; family Villigracilaceae; genus Defluviilinea. The sequence goes on along the minus strand of JBLNAU010000013.1, from coordinate 18 downwards.
TGATCGGGGCGATCCTGA
>JBLNAU010000012.1:0-4081 GCA_050259515.1 Syntrophothermus sp. | reverse complement strand
AAGGTATTGAATCAGCCTATGCCACAGGCAAGGGACGATTGGTTGTGCGCGGCATGGCTCACATCGAAGAGGGGAAAGGCGGCAGGCATGAGATTATTATTACGGAAATCCCCTATCAACTAAATAAATCGAGCCTGATCGAGCGGATCGCCGATCTGGTGCGTGAAGACAAAATCGATATGATCTCGGATCTGCGGGATGAGTCCGATCAACGCGGGATGAGCATTGTGATCGAGCTCAAGCGCGGGGCTCAGCCAAAGAAAGTGTTGAACCAGCTTTATAAATATACAGCTTTGCAGACCACCTTCGGTGTACAGATCCTGGCGCTGGTGGACGGTGAGCCGCGCACCCTGCCCTTGAAGCGGGCGCTGCAGATCTTTATTGAGCACCGCCAGGTGGTGATCGTCCGCCGTACCAACTTTGACCTGAAAAAGGCGCGAGCCCGCCAGCATATATTGGATGGCTATTTGATTGCCCTTTCCAATCTGGACGCGGTGATCAAGACCATCCGTGAATCGGAGGATGCCGACACGGCCAAGTCCAACCTGGTCAGCCGTTTCAATTTGAGTGAAATCCAGGCCCAGGCCATCCTGGACATGCAATTGCGCAGACTGGCAGCTCTTGAGCGCTGGAAGATCGAGGAGGAGCACAAACAGGTTGCCGAGCAGATCGCGTATCTGGAGGATTTGCTTGCCAGCCCGAAGAAGATCCTGTCTTTGATCCAGGACGATATGCGTGATCTCGCCGAAAAGTATGGCGACGAGCGCCGCACTCGTATTGCGGGCGATGCCACCGAAGAATTGAGCGAAGCGGATTTGGTCCAGGATGAGGCGGTCCTGATCAGCCTGACCGAGCGCGGCTACATTAAGCGGGTGGCGGCTTCCGTCTTCCGCAACCAGAGCCGGGGTGGGCGCGGCGTGATGGGACACATCACGAAGGAGGAGGATACTGTTGTTTCCCTCATCCCTGCCCGCAGCCTGGATACCATGCTATTCTTCTCGGACCGGGGCAAGGTCTACAGTGAGAAGGTTTACCAGATCCCGGATTCGGACCGGGCTGCCAAAGGGATCCCACTGGTCAATGTGTTGACCCTGGATGCAGGGGAGCGGGTCACCGCTGCGATCGCCGTCTCAGATTTTTCCGCTCATGGCTATTGTGTCCTGTCCACGTACCATGGCAGGGTCAAACGTGTGGTGATGGAGGAGTTCTCTGCCGTCCGACCCTCAGGTCTGATTGCCATGACCCTGGACGATGGCGACCAGTTGGGCTGGGCACGCCTCACTTCCGGCAATGATGAGGTTATTTTTGTAACCGAAAAGGGCCAGGCACTTCGGTTCAATGAGAGCAAGGTCCGCCCCATGGGACGGCAGGCAGCCGGCGTCCAGGCAATCCGGCTGGATGACGATGACCAGGTCACCAGCATGGACGTGGTCGAGCCGGAAGGTTCTCTTTTGGTCATCACCAAGGGTGGCTATGGCAAGCAAACGCCCTTGAGCGCCTATCCCGCCAAGGGACGGGCCACCGGCGGTGTCTCCACGATCGATCAGAAGGCGCTGGGAGAAATTGGCAAGATCGTCGCCGCCCGCGTCGTTCAGAAAGCGGACGATCTGACCATCATCACCTCCAATGGGCTGGCCATCCGAATCAAGAACAAGGATGTGAAGCAGGCAAGTCGCTCCACAAAAGGCGTTCACCTGATAAAGCCTCAACCGGGTGATAGTGTTGCTTCCGTCGCACGGATTGCGGCACAGGATCTGAAGAAGGCCGGTGCCGAGACAGAGCCCGATGAAAAGGCTGACCCTCAACCGCAACTGATCTAACGATACTTAAATAAAAAGGACGGATTTCCAAATCCGTCCTTTTTGATTCGCTGGTATCTTTCTAGAAAAGACCCATCCTGCCGGTCACAAACATTGCCAGCATTCCCATCACGCAGACCGTGATCAGAAGCATGAAGGCAAGAAAAAACCTCTGCTGAGCGGTCAAGCCCATAAAGCGGGCACTGCGTCGTCTGCGGCGCCTGGCAGGGGCGGGCTTTGCCTGAACTTCCGGTTCCTTGTACAGGTCGCTTGGTTCTTCTTCGTAGAACGATGAGTCGTCGCGTAGATTATCGAACATTGTTTGTACCTCGGCGGAAAGTATATCATGCGAGCGGGCGCAGGCGCACATCCCCAAACCGTACTGTTACGGATTCGCCATGCTCTTTGCGGATCCTTAAGCTTCCATCTGCATCCAGGCCGCTAATTTTTCCTGCCAATGCAGGGGTCTTTTCAGTCTGCACCTCGATCATTTTCTCACGCCAGGCCAGCAGGCTTTCCCAGCGCTGAAGAAATTCATCGCTACTTATGCCTGGACGAAGCTCGATCAGTGAAGCAAGGATGTCGTGTAGCAACTCTACCCGCTCCGGGGCCTGACCCAATTCCTCCTCCAGACTCGTCGCCGGGAAGTGGAGCACCTCCGCTGGCGGAATAGATCCATTGAGAACATTGATCCCGATCCCGATCACCACACAATCCACCTTCTCGCCCAACCAGACGGATTCGGTCAGTATCCCGCATACCTTGCGGTCGCGGATCAGGATATCGTTGGGCCACTTGATCCTGGCATCCAGCCCGCGCTTTTGCAGGGCGCCAGCAACGGCAAGCCCGGCCAGGCCGACGATCCGGGTGAGATGCGGTCTTTCCTGTGGAGTGGGGCGGAGAACAACGCTAAAAGCCAGGGCAGTGTCTTTGGGGGTGAACCATCTCCGGTCCAGGCGGCCGCGGCCAGCAGTCTGCTCGTCGGCGATGACCACAGACAGATCCGGCGTATCATTGGCTGCCCATGCCAGGGCTTCATCATTGGTCGAACCGATGGAATCGAAATAGCGGATATCGCCCAAAGGAAGCCGGGAGAGGGACTTTTTAAGCTCGTTCGGATTCATGGAATTAAATTGAAAACCCCTTGGGTTTATAAAACCCTCAGGGTTTCGGTTTAAGGTAATACAAACCAGGGATTGATAAAGCCGCCGCCCTGTCGCACTTCGAAGTGCAGGTGTGCGCCCTGCGAGTTGCCAGTATTGCCTGCCGCTCCGATCCATTGGCCCTTGCTGACGCTCTGGCAGACGCCCACGCCAATATTGCTCAAGTGGGCGTATACCGAGGAATAACCATTGCCGTGATCGATCTGGATCACGTTACCGTAGCCATAGTTATAGCCGCCCTGGGCCATGGTGACCACACCGCTATCCGCGGCATAAACGGCCCCACCTTCACCATCGGCAATGTCAATACCGAGGTGACCCGACCAGTAATCGTTCCCCGAAAGGAAGTGATTATCCGCCGGCCAGACAAAACCGCCGCTTCCAACAGCTCCACCCGGGCAGGCACTCTGGCTCGTTCCCGAGGTTCCAGATTTGCCTTTTGCAACGGTCGGCACGAGCCATTGCACAAACTCACGCTCTCCACCGGGCAGCATCACATACGTTCCTGATTCGATCTTTGGATTGGTAAGATCAATGTTATTGCCCGGGTAATCCAGAATGGCTTCCACTGTGGTCTTATATTCCTGAGCCACACTCTCCAGAGTGTCATTTTCCTTCCACTGGTAATAAATACCATCGGCCGGTGGGATCTTCAGAACCATTCCGGGGGCAAGACTGTGCGGATCGTCCTTAAGAACATCATAATTCGCCCAGAGGACGGTTTCAGGCTTGAGCTTGAACTTTTCCGCGATTGCAAAAACCGAATCTCCCCGCACCACGTGATATTCTTCAACTTTATATCTCGGCTTGTCGGCCGGGATATTGGTCTTTAACTGGATTTGCCGCTCGATGGATCCAAACCCTTCTCCGGAACCACCCATCAGGGTCGGCAGCGTAATCTTCGGAGATTTTCCTTCCGGGCCGGCTGTGGAGATAGGCGCCAATGCCAGCGCCGTGGACGTTTGTTTCCACCGAAGCGCGCCGCCTATCATCCCAGCGACGAGAACCGCTGTAACGGTCCAGCTGATGATTGTGAAGCGATTCTGTCTGTAGAAGAACGATAGTTTGGACATTCGATAAGGTGTTAATGCAGGCGACCGCTCCTGGCGATCTTCAAGC
>JBLNAU010000011.1:0-2994 GCA_050259515.1 Syntrophothermus sp. | reverse complement strand
CCTCGTTACTGCCCAGGGCAAAGGTATAACGACCCAGGATGGTTCGGGATAGGATCAGGTGTGCAATGAATGCCGCGCCAAACATGATGAAAACAGCATTGGGAACTGGAAACCCCGGAATAATATTGCCCACTACCGAGCCCATCGTCATTTCCCGGAAAGCAGGCGTATCATTAAAATAGATCGGTTTGAGCTCTGAAATCACCAGAGACAGGCCCTTGGCAATATAGAACATGCCCAGCGTGGCAATGAAAGGCGGGATTTTCATTCGCGAAATCACATTCCCGTTTACAAACCCTGCCAGTGTCCCCGCCAGGACACCACCGAGGATACCGAATGGGACCGGCAAATGCAGGTTTGTGATAAACACCCCGGTCATCACGGCTGAGAAGGTCATCACAGTGCCCACCGACAGGTCGATTCCGGCAGTGATGATGACAAAGGTGACTCCCAGTGCCAGTACACCATTGACTGCAGTTGCCAGCAGGATGCCGATAACATTATCAAAGGTCAGGAAGTAGGGTGAGGCGATTGAAAAGACAATAAAAAGGAGGATCAGGGCTCCAAAGGCCAGCAGCCGCTGCATGGCGTCTGATCGGAACAGGGACTTTGCATTTTTTCTTTCGCTTTTTACGGTTTGGGTTGTCATAATGAATATTCCTTGAGCTCCTATGCGCTGGCCAGTATCACTTCACTGCGCATCGTGGCATATTTCATGATGTTTTCCTGCGTGGCTTCGTTCACGCTCAATACACCGGTCACGCGTCCCTCACACATCACCACCACCCGGTGGCTCATGCGTAAAATCTCCGGCAGCTCCGAAGAGATCATAATGATCGCCTTGCCCTGATGGGCCAGGTCATTCAAAAGCTTGTAAATCTCGCTCTTTGCACCCACATCGATCCCCCGGGTAGGCTCATCGAAAATGAGTATGTCAGTATCTGCGGTCAGCCATTTGCCAATGACCACTTTCTGCTGGTTCCCACCTGACAGGAACTTCACTTTCTGTTCGAGGCTGGGCGTCTTGATGTTGAGAGCGGTGGTCATCTCCTGGCCGCGCTCGGCAGCCTTTTTGTAGTCCACCCAGCCAAATGCTTTCAAAAATTTCCGCATGGCGGCCAGAGCCACGTTCTCCTTCACATCCATGACCAGTGCCAGCCCGTAGCGCTTGCGATCTTCAGAGAGATAACCGATGCCTTGCTTCACAGCGTCTCTGGGACTTTTAATGTGGACCTGCTTGCCCTTGATATATATCTCTCCAGACTCATGGGAATCAGCGCCAAAGATCGCCCGGGCAACTTCCGTGCGACCGGCGCCGATCAACCCGGCAAAGCCCAGGATCTCCCCCCTCTTTAGATCGAAACTCACATCTCGCAGCACCCGGCCGCGGTTGAGGTTGCGAACTTCGAGTACCACTTCCTGGTTGGGATTCTCCGGAAGTTCCGGTGCCGATTCATAGATCGTCCGCCCCACCATCAGGCTGATGATCTGGTCGATACTCGCTTCGCTGGTTCTTAGAGTCTTTACATATTTTCCATCGCGCATCACTGTTACACGGTCTGAGATCAGCCTGAGCTCCTCCAGGCGGTGCGAAATATGGACTACGCCCACTCCTTTTGCGCGCAGCTGGCGGATGATGGCAAACAGCTCTTCGATCTCCGTATCCGTGAGGGCCGCGGTCGGCTCGTCCATCACCAGGATCTTGGCATTAAAAGAAAGCGCCTTGGCGATCTCCACCATTTGCTGTTTGGCGACTGTCAGGTCAGCAACTTTGGTGTTGGGATCAAGGCGCAGGTTAAGCATTTCGAACAGCTGCATAGCCTTCTCATTGGTGGTTTTATCGTCCACCACAAACGGAACCTTGGCTCGTGGTTCCCGCCCAATGAAAATATTCTGGGCCACGGTCAGGTGCGGCATCAGGTTAAGCTCCTGGTGGATGATGCTGATACCCAGGTGCTGGGCCATGGCTGGGCTCGTGATTTCAACCTCCTGGCCTTCCAGGATCACCTGTCCCGCATCCCTGCTATAAATGCCGCCCAGGATCTTCATCAGTGTGGATTTCCCGGCACCGTTTTCGCCAACCAAGGCATGCACCTCGCCATAGCGGAGATCGAACTGGGCGTCACTGAGCGCCTGAACACCCGGGAAAGATTTGTAAATCCCCTCCATCTGGAGCAGGAGTTTTGGATCATCAGAAGCGGATGAAGAATTTGTCATGGTAACCCTATTTAATTTACTGAACAAATGGTGAAGTCAACACCGGCAGTTTTCAGGCGCGCCGCCCACTCGTCGGTCATGCCGGAATCGGTGTAAAGATGAGCAATCTGATTCAAACTTGCAAATGAGGTCAGATCCTCCTTGCCCAATTTTGTCGAATCGACCAACGCAAACACTTCACGGGCAGAAGCAATCGCCTTGCCCTTCAGTTCTGCTTCCTCCAGCAGCACATCCGTCAGTCCGCGTTCCATGCTTAACCCACTACAGGAGACAAATGCCATCTGGACATGAAGATCGCGGATCAATTGTTCGCTGAGTGATCCCGTGACGGATGACCCATCCGGTGTAACCACCCCACTCATCAAAACGACAGTGTTCGTGGAGTTTCTCGCCAGGCAGCGAGCAACATCGATCCCATTCGTTACGACACGTAATCGTTGACGGTTCCCCAATTGATTGGCCAGGTAATAGACAGTGGAACTGGCATCCAGCAGGAGGGACGCACCGTCTTCCACAAGCCCCGCAACCTTGCGGGCAATCGCCATCTTGGCAGCCTGTTGTTCCTGGAAACGCTCGCCAAAGGATAGATCAAACAGGGGCGATCGCTCCGCAAGGACGGCGCCGCCATGCATACGGGTCAGATAACCCGCCCCCTCCAGGGCATTTAAATCATTTCGAACTGTACCATCAGAGACCCCCGTCGCCTTTGCAATTTCCGGCACGCGAAGACCAGGTTGTTTCTTCAACAACTCCAGCAGCAGTTGGCGGCGCTCGTAA
>JBLNAU010000010.1:0-2888 GCA_050259515.1 Syntrophothermus sp. | reverse complement strand
AACGCCTGCTGGGACTGGGGAGGCGGGGATTTTGAAAGCGGTCTCGGTGCTGCCTCACATATGGGCCGGAAGGATATTGCAGAATTCCTCCTTGAAAACGGAGCGCGTCTCGATCTGTTCGCGGCGACCATGCTTGGCAAGCTGGAAATCGTAAAAGCCACCCTCAGTGCCTTCCCCGAAGCCATCCATACCCCGGGTCCTCATGGCATTCCGCTGATCGCTCACGCCAGGGCAGGGGGTGATGGAGCGAAGGAAGTTCTCGAGTATCTCGAAACCCTGCAAAATATAGTGTCCACTTAAATCTCCAAACGCGAAGAAAATGTTTAATTCAGAGCTGGCCAATACAGTATATGATTTTGCATCCGTGATGATGCCGCTTTCAGAAAAGGATCTGGAACGTGACTGGATCTGGAGGGATCATGACAGCGAAGGCATTCGCTTTGCCTTCTTTGTGACCCTCCAGGAGCTGCGCCAGCTCGCCGTCACCCTTGCCAGCCTGCGAGACCGGCCTACGCAGGCCCAGCATATCCTGAGCCAGTATCACGCCGCCTACATGGATCTACAGGCCGCGGTCCTGGGAGTCTCCAATACTGACGCTGAGCGCACCCCTGCCGAGGGAGAATGGTCAGTGAAGCAGGCCTATTCTCATATTCTCGGGACCGACCTGGGATTTAGCGCGGTCATACGCTATGCTCTGGAAAGACATCGCTCCTACACCTGGACCCCCAGCCGCATCCCCGATGAAGAGTATCCCCGTTTATATGGTTTGGAAGAAAAACAATACGATGAGTTGATGGATAGCTCCCTGGAGAACATGCTATCCTTTCATCGTGAACTTCATCTGCGCATCCTGAACGAGTTTATGTCGATCAGCAACCAGGAGCTCGATCTACCCTCCACCTTTTGGGAGGAGACACGGTTTCCGATCCGTCACAGGCTGCATCGGTATGAAGCCCACTTCGCACAACACACAGTTCAAATTGACAAGACTCTGGATGCCATTGGGCTGCCCCCCAACGAGTCGAAGCAACTGCTTCGTAAGATCTACACCGCGCTTGCAGAAGCTGAAGGTCATATGATCGGTGCAGAAAAAATGGACGAGGCAGTCATTCAGGCAGCTGCATCGTCCATTTCCAATCGTGCAAAAGAAATTCGTGACACCCTTCGATCGTAGAGCGACAGGTATATCGCCCAGTCTTATTTTTCAGCCATTTTCATCTGGTGCCGCATCAGCCCCACCTTGATGATGCGGTCGAAGAACAGCTTGTATCCACCTTCATCGTACAGGATCATGTAGTCGGCCGGGCCGTATTCCTCGGGTGTGAGCATAATGGCAGCATTCGGGTTGATCTCGAGCACGAAAAGCTCGCCCTGTTCGTTCATACGGATGTCACAGCGGCCATAGGATACCCCCTGCATGGCTTTGTACATGCGGATGGCAATATCGTGCAGGTGGGCAACCAGCTCAGGATCGGTGACCTGTTTGAAATCGAAGGGAACCTCATAATCCCATTTGACATCCGTGTGCCAGAACTCCTCCCCGGGGGGAAAGATCAACTCAGCGGGCGGATATGCAATCGGATTCTCAAGATCATCCGGGTTATCCACCACCAGGACGTTGAATTCCTTTCCAACAATAAACTCCTCCATCCGAGCCGCACCAAATTCACGGCAAATACGCTCCACCTGCTGCACCACCTGCTCCGGCGTGTCACAGCGCGATTCGCGGAACATGCCCGTGCTGCCATAACTCTTGGGGTGCTTGACCATGATCGGATAGCGCAGTTTTTTGACCCAGCGCTGCGCTTCCTCCACACTGGTCACACGATATCCTTTTACAAAGTTCACGCCATGCGCGTCTGCGGCAGCCTGCATCTCCTCCCGTGTCGGATCGAAGAAGGCAGGGCTTGCACCCGTATATGGAAGATTCAGCGCTTCGAGTGCATTGACCACATCGATGCCCTGGTATTCCCACTCATCATCCTTTTCAAATCCTTCGCAAACATTCAGGTAAATATCGTATTTCTCGCGAGCATCCAACTCTCTCAAAACCTCAAGAACCGGATCCGTCAGTGTGAACATCTCCCAGTCAAAGCCTTGCATGTAAGGAGCGGGATCGAAGTCCTCCGGGTCTTCATCAGTAAGAACACAAATACGCATCAAATCACCTCTTATGCATTTTCATCTAACAGCTTTTATCATCCAATACATTTCGTTGTCTTATTATTCCACAAACCAGGGATATGACAATACTTTTGAATATTAAAGTTTACAGCATGTGCAAAAAATATTTATGTATAATGAACACCATGAAAAAACGACAGCCTTTCAAAAGGTACTCCACGATCTTTCTCATTCTTGGCCTGGCATTCCTGACCATTGGAATTGCCACAGACCAGACTGCCTTTTCATGGATCGCACTTGCCTTCGTATTGATTTCCCTCTTGTCCGGCGGAAGATGGTTAAGGCCCAGAAATAAATAACTCACGAAAGGATCGGTGTCTTGACACAGGTTCTTTTTTTTGCTAAAATATTTAGGTAAGGCTAATTTTTTGTTTAGTTTACGTTACAGATGTATTTTTATTGATAGAAAAGAGATTTAACATGGAAGAGCTTTTAATGATCCGTATCGCTGGACTATTGGCCCTTACTGGCACCCTTCTGTATGCAATTGGAGACGCCCTCCTTCTTGCAGGCCAGGCGTCCCTGGACCGTTATCCAAAGCTGCAGCCATTTGCCAAATTGCTTTCAGGATCGGAGAAAATGATCGCCTTTCCTCCCGGTCGCTTGATCTGGGGTGCGCTCCTTGGCGTATTCTCCACGCCCCTGGTCATCGCAGGTTACTGGCAGGTATATCAGGGGTTGAGCGGCGCGGGCGTGTCCTGGAC
>JBLNAU010000009.1:0-4799 GCA_050259515.1 Syntrophothermus sp. | reverse complement strand
TTGAGTCAGATCCCTCCCGCTGCGACGCCTCTCCCCACGGACACCCCGATTCCCAGCGCGACCATCGTCTGGTTCCCTCCCTCGGCGACTCCGACACTGCTGGCTTTACCCACCTACACCGGTACAGCGGAGATGAACCCCGGCATTGGCGCAAAGATCCTGAGCGACGACTTCTCAAAGGATTCCCCGTGGGACACGGCAGTCTCCAACAACGGCAGCGCGGCGATCGGCAACAACCGGCTGTCGCTCGCGGTCCAGCCCGGTTATTACCTTTCCAGCATGCGCCGCGAGCTTCCCTTGAGTGACTTTTATGCCGAGATCACGGCTCATCCCAGCCTGTGCAGGGACGATGACAACTACGGCATCATCGTGCGCGGCGTCGGCAGCTCGTTCTACCGCTTTGTGCTGACCTGCAATGGGCAGATCCGCGCCGAGCGCATCAGCGGCGGGACGCGTCTGCCCATCTATGATCCCGTCCCCAGCGGAGATGCGCCGCGCCCGCCCGGGGAGGTCCGTATCGGGATGTGGGCTGTGGGCGACGAGATGAGGCTTTTCCTGAACGACCGCTTTCAGTTCAGCGTGTCCGATCCCAAATTCCCGATCGGCGCGTTCGGCGTCTTCGCCCGCTCGGCCGGCGATGAGGAGGTCAGCGTGACCTTTTCTGATTTTGAAGTGTACGATGTGCATTACACCCTGCCGACCAAAACGCCCATTCCCACCCCATAGACTTGGCTACTTTATGCAGTTGAGCCGCTGTCTTTTGTCGAGAACGCTCCTCCCCTACGATATAATTCCGGCATGCCCTCCAATAAACTGAACAACCTGGATCCCAAAAGCTGGCTGAAGTTCCAGAAGTCATGGTTCATCCACAACCCGCCGCCTCGCAAAAAGGGGGTACTGGTTCATCCTGCCAAGTTCCCTGAGACCCTGGCCCAGGAGTTCATCGAGTTCTTCACCATGCAGGGAGAGATTGTTTTGGACCCCATGGCCGGGACGGGATCCGCGCTCGTGGCGGCACTGCGGTCCGGGCGGAATTCGGTGGGCATCGAATTGAATCCCAAGTACGCAAAGATCGCCGAGCAGATCGTCGAAGAGGAGAAAAGAAGCCTGGGGGAAAAAGGCGAAGGGTTAAAGGCCCAGTTGATCAACGGCGATGCGGCCAGGATCAGCGAGTATGGACTTCCCATATTCGATTACGTTTTGACCTCGCCTCCCTACTGGGATATGCTGCGAGCCAAAGGCGCGGAAACCCAAAAGAAGCGCCGCTCCTCGGACGAACTGGATGTGCATTATTCTGACGATCCCAATGACCTGGGGAACATCGAAGATTACGAGCTGTTTCTTAACAGGCTGGTTGGAATCTATGAGGGATTAAAACCCCTGCTGCGAGAGAAGGCTTATTTAACGATCATCGTTAAGAACGTCAAAAAGGGCGGGAGGATCTATCCACTGGCCTGGGATATCGCCCGTGAGCTTGGGAAGACCTACACACTCAAGGATGAAAAGATCTGGCTGCAGGACAACCAGCGGCTTTCACCCTTCGGTCTCGGCTCCGCCTGGGTGAGCAACACGTTCCATCATTACTGCCTGCAGTTCAGGAATGAGTGATGGTTAAGAAGGACGAAGAATCGAATAACGACAATTCCTAGAGCCGATCGAATCAGACGGTTTTCTTCCTTGTCCTCTGTGCCGCCATCGGCACAGAGCTTAGCGGTACCATGCTGCCGGGGACGGCAGCCAGAGTTCCATGATCAGTGTAAATGATTTTATCCACCTGCCATTTACCCGTGACCTGACCGAAGGAGGCATCGCGTACGCCGTCCACTCGCTGCCCTATACCTATAACCGCATGGGCGGCTCCTCATATGAGCGACTGCGGCGGATCGTGGCCGGCGTGGCAGTGGAGCTGGCTTTCCGGCGCCATCTCGCCGAGCAGAACGTCCCTTTCGATGTGATGGGGGCAACACCGTTCACCGACCCGGATCATTATGACGTCTCGCTCGGCGGCCGGCGCTGTGATATCAAATCCTTCCTCATCACCCACCGCGATCAGATCTCGGAGATGAAGAGCGATCCCAGGATCGTCCTAAACGCCCCGGCGCTGGTGCCTTCCGACCAGAATGCAGCCGAAGGCCATTCCAATCACGACCTCTATCTCTTTGCCTTCCTCTCCGGCCTGGTGGCTTCAGCACCGGCGGACGTGGAGAAAACGGTGCAGGCGGGCCAGCCTGCCTACCTGATCCACGTCATGCCGGATGAGTGGAACCGGCCCAGGAAGTGGAATCCGCTCGGGAGGCTGGTCCTGAAATCTGAGGCGGAGGAAGCGCTGACCGTCGAGATCGGCGGGCAGGACGCGGGGCAGGCGATGCGATCCGTTGAAGTGCGGGTCGCGCCTCGTACGAGAGTCCCGGTTGATCAGGAATTCCATTCCATCGCCTATCTTCATGTAAAATCACAGCCAAACGCCCGCCTGGGCATCCACAGCCCGCAATTAAAGGAAACCCACATTATCGATCCGGCGGCCTGGGGAAATATCTGGGTCTATGGCCTGGACATCCTGCTGGCCGGCTACCTGACCCGCGGCGAGTTCAACCAGCGTGCCAGCTTTATCCGGGAGGGGGCGCGCGTATTCCAGTACAACCGGACACGTACGAAAAACCTGGCTGTCAGTGTCTATGACCTGAGGCCGTTATCTGAGCTTTTGGACCGAGTGAGATCCCGGCCCTCCTCCCCGGAGGGAAGCGATCCTCTTATAGGTGTCGAATGAAATTCAAGAAAGTTTCCCTGGGTCTTTTGATCCTCAGCCTGCTCTCCTGCAACTATATCGTGCAGGCGATCCTGCCCTCCACCGCAACGCCGGTTCCCACGGCGACCGCGACTTTTACTCCCTCCCCCACGCCCACAGAAACGGCCGTCCCCCTTGCGTTCGCCAACATCCCGCCGGAGTGTTCATCCGCTCCGCTCGCGACCCTCGAACCGAATGCCTTGGTGCCGACCGAGGAGTTCCAGGCCAATCCCGACATCCCGAAGGATCAGCAACTGGAAGTTCTGCGGGATGTCGGAGAGATCGTAAAGAGTGTTTATGTCTACCCGGATTTCAACGGGAAGAACTGGGGGGAGATCGAAGCACGCTACAAATCCAGGATCGAGGCCGGGCTGAAGACCGAGGATTTCTACACAGACATGCAGGCCATGATCGACGAGCTGGGAGACGAGCATTCCTTCTTCCTTTCCCCGCTGGAAGTGCAGAAGTCGCAAGCAGAGCTCAAAGGTGAAAACAATTTCGTAGGCATCGGGGTGTACAGCGACGTCGAACCCGAGCGCGGCCGCCTGGTGGTCATCTCCACCTTTCCCGGTTCGGCCGCCGAGCAGGCCGGCATCCGGCCCCACGACAGCATCCTGCAGGTGGATGGCCTGCCCGTCCTGGATAATACCGTCAACCGCCTGCGCGGGCCGGAGTGCTCCGCCCTGACGGTGACGGTTCAGTCCCCGGGCGAGGCACCCCGCCAGGTGATGCTGATCCGCCAGCCCGTTCAGGGAAACCTGAGGATCGATGCGCACCTCGTCCCCACCAGCGACGACTCACGGATCGGCTACATCTTCATCCCGACTTTTTTCGATGAAACCATCCCGGCCCAGATCGAGCAGGCGCTCAATGACTTCGGTCAACTGGACGGCCTGATCCTGGACGTCCGCATGAACGGCGGAGGCAGCAGCACGGTCGCAAACCCGGTCCTGTCATTCTTCACATCCGGCAGACTGGGCCAGTTCGTCAGCCGGACTGAAGCGCGGCCGCTGAGCGTGGATGCATATCCCATCCAGAATTCACAGACGGTCCCGCTGGTGGTCATGGTCAGCCAGGACACGGTCAGTTATGGCGAGATCTTCGCCGGCATCCTGCGCAACTCACGCGGCGCGAAGATCACCGGTGAGACCAGCCTTGGCAATGTGGAGGTGCTGAACGGCTACACCTTCGATGACGGCTCACAGCTCTGGATCGCAGCCGAGACCTTCAAACCCGAGCACTCGGACGCGAACTGGGAGGAGACAGGCATCGTCCCGGATGTACAGGCCTTCGCCCCATGGGACACCTTCAACCCGGAGAACGACCCCTCCATCCTGGCGGCAATCAAATTGCTCGGGCACCAGTGACAGCTACTCGCGCTGAGCGGAGCGAGCGTTTTCCAGCGAGCGCTGACGGAGCGCAATGCTCCAGCCGCCGTCCCGGGCGGCTACCGCTGAAGTAGTTTTCGCTAACCACTAAAAACCCTCCCCGCACCCTTCATCCAGATTCATTCATTTCTGGTACACTTTTCCGAATGTCGAAGCGAAATATCACGTTTTTGGCCGGCGCAGGATTCCTCGTGCTTGCCCTGGCCCTCTCTCAAATTCCAGCCATCAACAGCCGCCTGGCATGGCGGTATGAGGTGGCAAAGACCTATGCCAGGAATGTACTGCATCCCGTTGGCAGCGTCCCAACGGCCATCCCGATCACACCCGGAGCCACCGAGACCGCAAGTCCTACGCCAACCGTCACGCTGACTCCTGAAAATCTTGAAACGGTTGTGCCTGCCACGCCGACCCTGGCGCCGCCTCCCGCCCAGGCCAGCCTGGCCTCCCCGCCGTACGAAAAACAAACCCCCAATAACTGCGGACCCGCCGCCCTCTCCATGCTGCTGAAATATTACGGCTGGACAGGCGACCAGAAGACCATCTCGGATGTGATCAAGCCGGTCACCGGCGACCGCAACGTCAACCCCGAGGAGCTGGCATTCTGGGTCCGTAATTACGCCGGCTGG
>JBLNAU010000008.1:0-3011 GCA_050259515.1 Syntrophothermus sp. | reverse complement strand
GAGACCCGGTTGCGGCCGGGCTGGCCGTCCCCCTTATGGAGGCCATCGGTGTAACCGGAGCACAGGCGCTGAGGAGTAAAAATAGAATTCCCCCGATTGCCCATATCTGGAAATAGGATTGCTTTCGATTTAAGAAGGTCATGATTGGTTTATCGATGAATAAATCATCATCCTTTAATGCCTGTCATGGAAATGGAGCGGATAATATACCGCTGGAAGATAGCATAGAGGATTAACACAGGCACAGTCAGGATCAATGCGCCTGCCATGAGCTTGCCGTAATCGAAGTTGTACTGGCCCTGAAGAGTAGCCAGACCCACTGGCAGGGTCAGTGCTGTACGTTTGCCACCCAGGATGAGCAATGGCCAGAGAAAGTCGTTCCAGGAGGTAAGAAATGTGATAATGCCCAGGGTAATGATGGGTCCTTTGGAGAGCGGCAGGATCACAGAAACAAAGGTGCGCCATATGCTGGCGCCGTCGATGTAAGCCGCTTCCTCCAGCTCCCTCGGGAGACCCTGGAAAAACTGGCGCATGAAGAATACGCCAAAAACGCCTGAGAGCCCGGGCGCGATCACACCCTGGATTGTGCCGATCCAGTTGAGCCTGGATACAGTGAGATAATTTGGGATCAGGAACATAATGCCTGGCATCACCAGCGTTGCCAGCATCAGCCCAAATAGCAGATTCTTTCCAGGAAATTCCAGCCGGGCATAGGCATAACCAGCCAGCGAGTCGATGATCAGGATGAATGCCGTGAATAGGCTGGCGATGAGCAGACTATTGACGAACCAGTTTACGACCGGCAGGGTCTTATCGTTAAAGATGGACGTGAAGTTCTCCAGCGTCGGGTTCACGGGGATCCAGTTGGGATTGAGCCACTCCAGAGATGGCTTAAGCGAAGTCACGACCATCCAGACCAGCGGCAGGAGAAAGAACAGCGCAAACAGGATCAGTACTACGTAGAAGCCAATTTTGCTTAATCTCGATTCGCCGATCTCGACATCGGTTTCTTGAATATCCTTGGTGGTTTGTAAGGTGGACATGGCTGCTCTCCTATGTTTCCTCGGTTTGCCCGAAAAACTTGAAATTGAGATAAGTCAGGACAAGCAACATGAGCGCGACAACAATGGACATGGCTGCGGCTCTACCCATTTGGCTGCGGAGAATGCCCTCAAAAAAGATGCGATAGATCACCGTCTGTGTGCCATCCGCCGGACCGCCCCCTGTCATTAAGTAAGGCTGGCCGAAGAGGTTGGCGGAGGCGATGAGAGTGATCGTCAGTACGAATACCAATACAGAGCGCAGCATGGGTATGGTGATAAGGAAAAACTGCTGCTGCGCATTGGCTCCATCCAGGGAAGCCGCTTCATACAGGCTTTTCGGGATCTCTTGCAGGGCTGTCAGAAAAATGATGGTGTTAAAGCCGATCGTCCACCAAACGGTTGCTACTGTGATCGCGATCCAGGCACTGGGCAGGTCGCCCAGCCAATTGACGGGTTTCAATCCGATCAGTTGTAAAGCCTGGTTTACGATACCCGTCTGTTGAAAGATCCACCACCACAACACCGAAGCCACGGTCACAGAAAGCGTATACGGCGCAAAGAAGATGGTGCGGAATACGCCTCGACCTGGATAATTACGGTTCAGCAGGACGGCCAGCAGCAGGGCAATCCCTACCAGAGGCAGCACCGACCAGAGAATGAACTCGCCTGTGTTGCCTAACGAGCCCCAGAATTTTTCAAACGGAACACTTTGTGGGTTGAACAGGTCGATATAATTCTTGAGTCCAACGAACGGCCGATTTTTCGGTTGCAAAAAGTCGAATCGGAAGAGACTGATGTAGATGCCATAGAAAAAAGGCCAGGCTAAAAATGCTGCAAAGAACAACAGGTGAGGCGCGATAAAAAGATAAGGGACGATGGAGATCTTTTTTCGCGTCTTGCGGGCAGCAGGGACACTGATGGATTCGATCTTTGTTGCCATCGCGGGACTCCTTTCGAGAAACGAGAGCTCATAAAATGTGTCGTGGAGGCAGGATCCTGCCTCCTCGACTCAGCATCAAATGAACTATCCCCCAAACGTATCGAGATTTTCTTTCATGACCTGGTCGGATTTGGCGGCAGCTTCATCCAGGGCAGCTTTGGGGTCTTTTATGTCCCCCGCCAGGTAGCCATCCACGACCGGGCCGAATTGATCCCACAGGGCGGGCTCGAGTGCAGCTGCCTGAGTCGGGAGCTGTACCATATCGGCAGATGCTGCTACCATCGAAACAGGGGGCGCCTCACTGGCAAGATTGGGATCGTTGCGAACGCTCTCGCGGGCCGGCACCTGTCCTGCTTTAGCCCAGCCTACAGAATTGTCGGAGAGCCATTTGATCCACACAGCAGCCGCAGCCTGGGTAGCGGGATCGTCCGTGGTCAGCGCGAGCTGGTGCGAGCCACCCCAGGTGGCGGGCTGGTCGCCGATGGTGGGCAGCGGTGCAAAGCCGACCCAATCCAGCTTCGAAAGATCAGAGATCCACCAGGGACCGTGGAAGGTCATGCCTACGTTACCCTGCTTGAATACGTTGACTTCAGGGTCGCCTGTGCCACTGACATCCGGTGTGTATTTGTCCCGCAGCTCCTTGATCTTTTCCAGGGCTTTCACACCCGCATCAGAGTTATAGGTGGCTGTTTTACCTTCCGGATCGGTCAGAGAGCCACCGTACTGGCGGATCAGAGCCTGGAAGAGCGTGGCAGCCTGGAAGGCAGTACCGATGGAAACCGGCGTGGCCTTGATCGCTTCGAGCTTGGTCAAGGCATCATTAAACTGTTCTGAAGTCCAGGGGTCTTTTCCGGGCGCTTCGATCCCGGCCTTCTGGAAAAGGTCCTTGTTGTAGAACATAATGAGCGGGTGAGTGTCCAGGGGGATGGAGTACTGCTGGTCCTTGTATTGGCCGGCCTTCCAGAGAGCGTCCGGGAAATCCTTGCCACAATCATTCCCCAGGACAGCCAGGGCTTCCGGTCCAATCG
>JBLNAU010000007.1:0-3479 GCA_050259515.1 Syntrophothermus sp. | reverse complement strand
ACATGCCCTATGTACGCGAGGGCGCGATGAAGTATTCCTCCCATGATGTTCACAGTCCCCTGCTGAACGCGGAGGCGGCCTGCGGACAGTGCCATACCGACACCGAATACGTGGTCGGGCGCGTGAACCAGATCCAGGAACAGGTAGCCACCACCAAGCAGAATACCGAGGACGCCCTCATCGACGCGATCAATGCCATCAAAACCGCCTCGGCCAACACGAAGGCGGACGCGGACCTGCTCAACCAGGCTCGTGACCTTCACCGACAGGCCCAGTTCATGTGGGACTTTGTCTCCGCCGAAAACAGCACCGGGTTCCACAACCCTGAATATGCGCTGAAGATCCTGGCCGACTCTACCAACCTGGCCCGCCAGGCACAAATGCTGGCCGCCCAATCTGTGAACGACATGTCCCTGCTGCAGACCGGAACTTACTACCAGACTACGGCACAGTAACAAAGATCCCTCCAGGTTTTACAGAAGACACTGTCCGCAAGGGCAGTGTCTTTTTGTTAATGTTATAGTTATTCCCACACATTGAAATGGGAAGGATGTAATGAGACGATTTTCCTTGATTACACTGGCGGGAATTCTGCTTCTTAGTGCCTGCGGCCAGGCCGCCGGTTTGCAGGTAAGCAACGCATGGGCCCGGCCTGCCCAGCAGAATGGCACCGGAGCGGTATATTTTCTGCTTCAAAACCATTCTGCGAGCCGGGATGAATTGATCGGAGTCTCCTCGGATGCCGCCCAGGCTGCCGAGATGCACGAGAGCAAAATGGAGGGAGATGTGATGCGAATGGGCCAGATCACATCGCTCCCCATCGCCGGGAAGGCAGGCATCGAGTTTGGACCGGGCGGCTACCACGTCATGCTGGTGGGGTTGAAGCAGGACCTGCAGGCAGGAGATGAAATTCAGGTCACGCTCCATTTTAAAAACCATGACAGTCTCGTGGTCAGCGTCCCGGTGCAGGAAATGCCTCCCGAGGCGTCCACGGGAAACCATTGACCGGGAACTTTTCCATCTGCCTCATCGTCGGTCAGGAAGAAACAAACACGATTAGACAGGCTTGCGACCGGTAGAATCGCAAGACGCCAAAGAAATGGAGAGAGACATGAAAAAAATCTTATTTATTCTTCTTGCAGTCCTATTGACAGGCTGTGCATCCATCGTGGGCGAGGCCAGCAGCAATGCCAACCCTGCCCTGGAAAAATGGCAGGATTCCAAAATCTCACATTACCGCTATGAGCTGGGGATTGGCTGCTTCTGCATCTTCAGCCAGGATATGCCGCTGGTCATCGAAGTAAAGGATGGACAGGTCGTATCCATGCAGTACAAGAGTGGTAAGGAGATCGATGCCACCAACCTGGAAATGTTCCAGCGCTATGACACCCTTGACAAGATCTTTGCCGAAATTGAAAAGGCGCGCAGCGAAGGAGCCGATACAGTGACCGTCAGCTATGATGATACCTATGGATTCCCCAAGGAAGTGGCCATCGACTTTGAACAACAGGCCGCAGATGAAGAGATCTATCTGACAGTTTCGAACTTTGAAGTGCTTCCATAATACGGATCTGCAGGCAAAGAAATACACTGATCTTCCAAATAAAACAACGCCCTCTTGTGTGCCTAAGGCAAGGAGGGCGTTGTTTTTTTAATATAGCGTGGGGGCTATGTGCATCAGGATGATTTTTTCTCCTCTAGCAATAAACGATGTTTTTTGAAGATGACCATGGGTGGTATATCGAATTTACCGGCCCGATCACTGGACCAGGGTGCCTGAGGGGCCATGACCAGCCCACAGAGAAGGATCAACGCCCGGTCATAGTTGACACGCCAGCCGGCAAAATCAATCCACATTTGTTCACGGTTCTGCTTGAGCGGGAGGCCGGCTGCGGCCAGCTGGTCCAAAACCGCTTCATATTCAGCCCGGTCCACACAGACGGGAACCTCGGGATAATGAGGATTTTGAGGATTCGGTAGATCAAAATAATTCGCGATGCGCCGGAAGGCAAGAAAACCCGCACGGATCGAAAGGGCTGCCGATACTTCATAGGGGATTTCGATCGAGGACAAGGTGATTGCGGCCGCATCCAGGACCGCGCCCGCGGCCGTCACCCACGAGTTTTCCGCCCGTGGTGAGCGAAAAAAGACCAGCGTTGGAAGAGTGGTATGGCTTTCCTCAATATCGGCAAACCAGCTTTCCCATACGGTCCAATAATCCGCTAATTTTTCCAGCCCCTGGTTGCGATGGAAGCGGAGCAGCATCTCCAGCGCCGATGGAGGGCTGCCTGCCCGGACCTCCAGCATATTGACCACCTGCTCCCGGCGCGAGAAGGCCGCATACATGGTCGGCAGATAGGCGATCAGCAGTGCAACCAGGATCAACCCAAACATGGCTTCCGAAAACTCAAACAAAGTGACTGGGAACTGGCTGTTGGATTCGAATCCCAGGGTAAACAGGGAGGAACCGCTCAAGCGAAGAGCGGCGGGAAAGCCCCCAACTCCGAGTGCCCAGTACATGGCTGCGTATCCGATCATGATCAATACATACCAGGCTGGGACAAGAAGCATCAGGCCGATCGGTGCATAATAGGCCATGACTGCATCCCTGCGCGGGTAGGTTTTGGCAAAATGCAGGATGAAATCGAAAAAGCGGCGTAAAACCCCAAAAACGACTCTGTTCAACTGGCTGCGCGCCGCCCGCGGCAGGACAAAAGTGGATACCGCCGAGGAAAGGGTAAGAATGACCATCACCAGCCCGGCGAGAAAGACCACTATGTTGATCAAAGTTTGCATTTTTCGATTATACACGGACGTATTTGCGGAATGCCGCACACCCTTGGCGCAAGTAAGCTTAAGCTTTCCTATTTAGTCTATACTTTAAAGGGAAAAGCTTACTTACGCATGGAGAACATGCGTGAGACAAGCGCCAAGTTTCGGGAAGTGCTATACTTGAGGTGAAAGCACAGGTCTTGTGCCTTTTTCCCCTCCCAGCGGGGAAAGGGCCCATGATTTGGCACAGGGAAAGAGAAGAGAGAAGATTGAATATTCGGAAATATTCAGCGCCTTTGACAGTCCTGGCGGCAGGTGTATTGGGATTTAGCCTGATCTGTATTGCATCTGCTGCAGCTCTTACCAATCCTGGAACAAATCAGGCTTCTGAACTCGAGCCTCAGGATATTGTCGATTCGGCGTTTTCCAATCCCATCAATACCGCCGTGGCAATGACGGCGGTGGAGATCTCCGAATATATCCCCACTGTAACGCCCTCCCTGACCGCAACGGGTACGGCATCGGCTGTCCCCTCCAGCACCAGCACAGCCAGGACTTTTATTACCTGGACACCTCTCCCTACCAGGTCACATGATCGGGAGAATCCCACGGCTACAAGAGCTCCCTCGGCGACACCCTCAAAGACCCCACTCCCGGCCCCTACACATACCAGCCCCCCACCCCCTCCAACCAACACGTTTACTCCA
>JBLNAU010000006.1:0-2958 GCA_050259515.1 Syntrophothermus sp. | reverse complement strand
ATCTCGCTCTATATGACCATGTTCTCCGCCTGGACATTCACGGGAGGCGCCAGCTTCGTCTACCAGACGAGCTGGTTTGGATTGTTGTACTTCGCGACCTGGGGCACCTCCTTCCTCATCGGTTTCCTCATGTCCGCCAAACGGTGGCGGCGGACCCGTGTTACATCGCCCGTCGAGTATATTGAGACCCGGTTCAACAAATCCACCCATCTGTTCTTCAGTCTCTACCTTGCTCTCTCCATGCTCTACTGGCCGGCCCACCACCTGGCTTCACTGAGCAAGATCTGCGCGCCAACGCTCTTCCCGGGGTCCATGGCCGCGATCGATGTGATGATCGTGATCGTGGGAATCATCATCATGCTCTATACGTTCCAGGGAGGGCTCTGGGCGGTCTGCATCACCGACGTTGTGCAGTTCCTTATTCTCATCGCTGTCTGCCTGATCCTGATTCCAGCCATCTTCCTCTCGGGCGAGTTCACATCCATGAGTGACCTGGCACAGCGGCTTCCGCCGCTCACCTTCGAGCATGTCGTGCCGGATGGCACACTCTACGACGGATGGTATCTGCTTGGGCTCATCGCCGCGAATATGTTCGGCAACGCGGTGGGCGACAAGGCCCAGCGCTATTACAGCGTCCGCGACGAGAACGAAGCGATGAAAGTCGGCTGGCTGACGTTCGGCCTCTTCTGTACCGCTCCGCTGCTGTTCGGCATCCCGCCCCTTGTCGGGAAACTGCTTTGGCCCGATATCCATATGCTCGACTACTTCGCCGGGATCACAAAAGCGGACGAAAATATCTTCATCGCGGTGGTCTTGCGCTATATGCCTGCCGGCATTGTCGGCTTCTTCCTCTCCGCCATGATGGCGGCCTCAATGTCGTCCATGAGCGGCGTCTGGAACACGGTTTCCTCCATTATCTCGGTGGATATCTACAAGAACCGGTTCAAGCCGAATGCCACGGACAAAGAAACCCTCATGGTTGGCCGTATTTCCATCGCCGCGTTCGCGCTCATCGCCATCGGGCTGGCGCTGGTGATCATCCACAGCAGTTACGGGGTCTTCACGTTCAGCACGATCTTCTTTGGCCTTACCGGCATTCCCAGCGCTATTCCCATGCTCCTCGGCATTATGACCAAAAAGATCTCACGCTGGTCTGCCATGGCTTCGGTCCTTGCCGGTGCTCTGATGGCGTCCCTTGCCCGTTTCATCCTTGACTATTCGCTCGGGCAGCAATTCCTGGTGACAGTGGCCGTCACGCTTCTGTTCATCGTCATCTCAAACCCGCTGGGGCGATTGTATAACAGACGCCGGTCGTATGCCCTGGCATTCAGCCTCGCGCTCAGTGTCGTGCTCTATGTGTTCTGCCTTGTTGCCAACAATAATCCGAACCTTTCTCCGGACAATCTGACTGCCCTGCTGCAGGCAGGTCCGATCCTTCAGACCGAGACCCCCCTCCCAGAGGGCAGGAGCGGCCCGCAATTCCTAAGTTCAGCACTTTTTTGGCTTGCAGGGGCGGCCCTGGTGTACTTTGTTCTAACCTACAGATTTGCAGCCCTCTTCGGACGAGACCTTCAATCGTCGCAGAAGGCAGTCACCGAATTCTTCAAGAAACTCGAGACTCCGGTAGATGTGGAGAAGGAAGTTATGGCTGCGGGTGCACGCGAAAGCAACATTTTTCCGCTGGTGGGCTGGATGTCCATGGGATTGGGTGGGATGTCGCTGCTGATCTTGATCGATCCCATTGCGCGCACGAACATCGGCGTCAACCTGGGGATCAGCGGTTTACTGTTCATCATCGGGCTGGGGATGATCCTATCGAAGCGGCTGACCAGGCAGTTTTCTCGCCGCGAACATGAGGTCGAGGCACACCCTTGAGGGTAAGGTGCGGGGGGTCGCATAGGTCGAAAGCGACCAAGGGGTTTGACTGGCGCTTCACTAATTAAACGACATTCCTTGGTTTTTAGGTGTAGATTCCCTATTTTTAGATGACTTCCTGTTCTTCCAAACTGTTCCAATCCCACTGCCGTACATGATGAAGCTCTCCTTTTCAACCCTTGGCTGTCCCCGCTGGAGCCTGGATAGAATTTTCCGTGCGGCCGGCGAATACGGATTTCAGGGAATTGAGGTCCGGGGGCTGCAGGACGATCTGGATATTACGGGACGGCCCGAGTTCACCAGCGGAGCGCACGTGACGCGCCGACAGTTGCAGGACCGGGCTCTTGAGATCGCCTGTTTTTCCAGCTCGGTCATGCTGAGCAATCCTGATGCCTCCGTCAGCGAAGCATCGTTTGAGGAGCTGAAGCGCTACACACAGCTTTGTGCCAGATTCGGGACCTCCTTCATCCGTGTTTTTGGGGGGAGCATCGGCCCAATTCCTCGAGAAGCGGCGCTCGATTCGGCCGCGGCAAGCCTGCAAAAAATGGCTGAGATCGTCAAGGATACAAAGGTGAAGATCCTGGTGGAGACTCACGACGACTGGATGCGAGCCGACCATATGAAGTCGTTAATGACAACCGCCGCAAGTGATAATGTTGGGATGCTCTGGGATACCAATCATCCTTTCATGTTTCTGGGAGAGATGCCGGCGAAGACATGGGAAGAGACCGGTACGTGGGTGCATCACACCCATTGGAAGGATTCGAAAAGAAACCCGAAGGCCAAACATGGGTTCGATCCTGTCTTGATGGGGGAGGGAGACGTCCCGCACAAGGAGATCTACCAGGTTCTGAAGAATGGTGATTACGATGGATATCTTTCATTGGAGTGGGAGAAACGCTGGCATCCGGAGATCCCCGAGCCGGAAATTGCCTTTCCCCAGTATGCCGAATACATGAAAAGACTCTGCATATGAAGAAGCTCGAAGAAGTCAAACGTAGCAGGCTCAAGAAGGGTGGGGTCTGGGTGCCAAGTCCCCTGGCGTTGGACAGGAAGAAAAAACCCTCGGAGAAATGGCAGAGG
>JBLNAU010000005.1:0-3341 GCA_050259515.1 Syntrophothermus sp. | reverse complement strand
GTCTTTCCGGCAGTTTCTGTCTTTTTCGCGACTGCCTTTCTGCGAGGTTTCCTGGTCTTCACTTCTTTCAGGACTTCCTCTTCCTTTACGCCGAATATTTCATCCCATTTTGCCTGGATGGATTCCACGCCAGCCCCGTTCAGTACATCGCAAACTGCCTGCCACCTTTCATCATCCACAAAGCGCCAGTCCATGAAGACGTGATGCTGATAGGCTTGCAGGCTAAAATACATCCCTTTCTGCCACATTTCCTCGCATGCGCGAATATATTCCAGGTGGGTGACATAATCCTTGAAGATCACATAACCTTCAAAGGGCAGGCCCAGTCCTTCGGCAAGGGACTTCTGGCGCAGGTCACCGGTACCCTTGTCGAGATAGGCAGCCGAGCTCTTGATCCAGCCCCTGGTTTCGGCGAAGCGGTTGTGGTAAAGGACCAGCCCGCGCTCATCCCGATACTCATTGGAATAGGCAAAAACATTTTCATCCACCGCGCCTTCGGGCGTGAACAGGTCATAGAGGAAGAAGTTTTCGACGTCCGCGAAAAGATAACGGCGATGCAGGACCGGGAAGATTTTCCAGGCGTGACCGGCGATCAGCCCTTCGTCGGGAGTCTCGTCCCACTTGGGCTTGCGGAACTCCATGCCATATTTTTCATGCAGGCCTTCCACCTGGCCATGACCGAACATGGGCAGGCCGGGCAGGGTGGACAGGACGGTTGCCACACCAAAATATTTATCGCCGTTACCGAACTGCTCAATGGCGGTCTTCTCGTCCGGGTTGTTCATGAAGTTGACGTAGCGCTTGAGGATCTGAGGATCGAACTCGAGCGTATTTTTGATCGCCGCGCGATATTTTGCGTTGTCCTCATCCCGCAGCATGTGCATGAAAGCCGAGTTGTACACCCGGTGCATGCCCAGCGTGCGGACGAAATATCCTTCCAGCAGCCAGAAAGCTTCGGCCAGGAGCAGAGTGTCCGGGACTTCTGCAGCGACCCGGTCCACGACTTCGCGCCAGAACTCGTTGGGGATGGCTGCGTCAAACTCGGCGCGGGTCATGCCATGCTCGGAACGGGACGGGATCGCGCCGCCCGCTCCAGGCTCAGGGAACCAGAGGCGCTGGATGTGCTTCTTTGCCAGGGTCATGGCCGCATCAAAGCGGATGACCGGGAAATTACGGGCTACATGCAGGATGGTTTGAATCACCGCCTCGCGAACCTCGGCCTTGAGATAATCCAGCTGGGCCGTATCGTTCCAGGGGAAGGAAGTGCCGTCGTTGCCATGGTAAATGTAGCGCACGTCCCCGTTCTGGTGGTCGCGGCGCTGGAAGACCACTGCGGCATCGGACCGGTCATAATAATGATCTTCCAAATAAATTCCCACGCGCGGATCGTCCGACAGATTTTCAGAATTGAAGGAGTAGGAAGGATAGGGCGAATAAGGCAGGGACAGGAACCAGTCCGGGTGCTCGATCACCCAGCGTGAATCGATCCCCATGTGGTTGGGAACCATGTCTGCCGAGAGGCGGATCCCGCGCTGCCAGGCACGCCAGCGTAGATTCTCAAGTGCCGGCCAGCCGCCCAGGTCTTCGGCAATGTCATAGGAATACAGGGAATAGGCCGAAGCGACCGCGTCCGCGTCGCCCATGCGCTGTTTGATCCGCTGAGAGGCGTGCGAGCGCTCCCAGAGACCGATCAGCCACAGGCCGGTAAAGCCGCGATCCTTCAGAAGGTCCAGCTCCTCATCCGGGATGAGGTCGAGGGTCTTGATCCAGCGCCCATACTTACGTGAGAGCTGCTCCAGCCAGACATAGGAATTCTTGGCGATCAACACCAAGCGCGGCATCCAATCCTTATCCGGACTATACGCTTCGAACTCCTGGTATTCGCCACCGCCAAAGGTCTGCACGGGGACATCGGGCTTGAAGTCTCCATGACCGTGCTGGCGGATGGTTTCCTCGCGCAGATAGTCCATACCGCGCACGATGCGGGAGACGAATTTCACATCCAGGAGCTGGCCCCATTTATCGAGGATGTATTGGAGCTGGCCTTCCAGCGAATAGGGGGAAGCATCGGCCGGTGCGCGCAGGATGTCGAACAAAGATTCAGCTTTCCCCTGCCCGCTTTCCACCGCAGCCCGGGCAAAGAAGGTGTTCAGGGAGGCGATCAGGCTTCTGTAGGCCGTCGTCTCGAGCGGCTTGTCATCCACAAGGTCCAGAAGCGGGTGGACTGCCGGATTGGCATTGTGGGTATAGACATAGATCAGCTCTTCCACGGTCTTGATACGTCCCTTGGAGAGCCTTGCCAGGTAGTCCTCGATCCTTTCCTCGCCGCGGTAGACATTCTCGGGCGGGAACTCGGAGACAAATTTTTTCTCGGTCGAGCGGATGGACTCTGCGCCAATACTTTCGCCCACATGGGAGATGGCACTGCTCATCAGCGCTTCCGGGGCAAAGCGCTTCACAAGCATGCGCAGAGCTTCGTCGATCAGCTGCATCGCATAGAGCTCGGAGGCTGCCACCGGCTGGGCCCGATGTTCGGACATCTGGGAGGCAAACCGGCGTGCAGAAGCAAAATCCGGAAAGGTTACACCCCCATCCGGCTGGAAAAATTCCGTGCCAAATTGATAGTTGTCTCGGGAAGTCTTTGTGATGAGCATGGGTCAATGATAACCGATTACCGCTTAATTCCGTAACAACTGATGCTCTTAAGATGAATGATTGATGATACGATGCCTAAAGTTGACATTTTTAAGCGGTACTTCGTGAATGATTTCGAGTATACTTTTCGAACATGTCGGCCCAAACTTTGATCCTGATCCTCTATCTTATTCTGGCAGTGCTCTACCTGCCGTTGATCGTCAACCTGTACCGGCGACCAGCAGGGCAGGAAAATGCGGCAATCTATCTGGGCGTTTACATTGCCCTGGCTTCTCTGATCACGATTGCGGAAGGATTATGGCGCTCAGGACAATTGTATATCGCCACGGGGCGGGTGGAAAATGATTTCCAGATCTACGCCGCGCTGGTGCTCTCCTTCCTGCTGCTGCTCTCCGTCCTTTCCTTTATCCGCCGCAGCCCGACCGTATGGCTGGGGGTTGGCTTCCTCTGGGTGCTGGGTTTCCTGATCATCCTTCCCAATATCCTGGGCTTCCGGGAAATCATCTGGCAGAACGGGAATTTTGTGCTGACCCGCGAGCGGCTTGCGCCGGCATGGTCCATGGTTGGCTGGCTGGTCTTTACTCTCGGTGGATTCTTCAGCGTGCGGTCCGCCCATAACAATTCACGCCAGCCATTGCTTCGCAACCGCTTGAATTACTGGATCCCTGTTTTTCTGCTGGTACTGA
>JBLNAU010000004.1:0-2736 GCA_050259515.1 Syntrophothermus sp. | reverse complement strand
ATCGGACCCAGGATCGCAGAACGTGCTTTGGCGCTCGGGCTCATCGTTTCAGACGAGGAGGCTTTTCCTTTTGGGCAGACCGAATCCGAGGTCCGGATGGGACGCGCAGGCAGATATGCCTTTGGCTATTATGACCAGCATCCCTGCTATGCACCCTGGATGCACAGCCTGATCGATTTCAATGGGAATGTCTATGTATGCTGCATGACGCGCGAACGCATTCCGCCGATTGGAAATGTCCGGAGCCAGTCGTTTCGAGAGATCTGGGAGGGCGCGGCCTACCAGCGCATCCGTTTAAAAATGCATCCGCCTGCCTTGAAGCCTTGCAGGCGGTGCGATGATTTTATCGCTGAGAACAAAAAGATATGGGAAACGATCGGGCCGTATTAACTCAGGTCGGAGAACATGTCGCCATTATCCTCCTCGTCCCACAGGCTGGCGCGGTTGAACGTGTCCAGCTCCGAGGCGGTAAAGGTCGCGGCTGCAATCGGCAGAGCCACAGGCTGATCCAGTCCCTGAAGACAAGCCAGACAGACCCTTCCTTCATTTGTTTGAGTGGTATGCTCATCGCAAAACCCCCGGCTGCATTTGACACATTTTCCGAGCGCAGGATTGTCGCAGCGATGAGGAACCAGATAACCAATAATCATTTCACATTGATCTGCCATGAATATCGCTCTCCTGACTGAAAAGTATACACCAGACCTCGGCGGGCTAGCAATCTCGACCGAGCGGATTGCAGCTTTATTGACCCGAGCCGGACATCAGGTACATATTTTTTCACCGGGTGCGAACCTCCTCCCTTCCGAAAGGCGCACGCAGGCCCAACGGGGAGTCTGGGTAACGCGATTCGGCGCCCACAAACGAGTGGATGATACTTTGGTGGATTGGTTGGAACTCCTCCAGGCAGAACACAAGCAAAAACCATTTGATGTGCTTCATGCGTATTTCCTGACCCAGGCAGGATTCGTTGCAACCTATGCAGGAAGATATTTAAACCTGCCGAGCGTTGTATCCATACGCGGCAATGATATCGAGCGCGGTCCATTCGACCCCGGCCGTTTCTCCCATGTTATGTACACTCTGCAGAATGCAGATGCGGTCACAACCAATGCAAGGTCCCTGGTGGAAAAGGCAAAGGCATTTCTGGATCGGGAAATTTTCCTGATCCCCAATGGGATTGATACAAACCTTTTCCAGCCTATGGAAAGAAATGGGGCGCTGGCAGAGGCATTGGGTTTGAAGCAGGAAGATCGTGTCATCGCCTTTGTTGGAGAGCTGCGTGAGAAAAAGGGTCTGGCGACGCTTCTACATGCTTATGCGAAGGTCAATAAAGAGCACTCTGCTACTCTGCTGATCATTGGTGACATCCGCGCAGGCGACGACAAAAGATTGTTTGAGGAGATCAAATCATCTATACCATATGCCAAAATTGCTGTAACCGGTTATGTGTCAAATCATGACCTTCCCTCGTATTATTCAGTAGTGGATGTACTCGTTCATCCCTCTCTCCGGGATGGCATGCCGAATACAGTCATCGAAGGGATGGCGTGCGAAAAGGCTGTGATTGCAACAGCGGCTGGCGGAGTATTGGATCTGTTGGATGATGGTAAGAATGGGCGAATGGTATCCATCAACGATATAAGTTCCCTTGCGACGATCATTCAGGAAGTATTGTCAGACAAAACGCTTCAACGCAGGCTGGGTATGGCAGCCCGCCAGACTGTTCAAGACAAATTCAACCTACAGCAGGAACTGGAAGGAAACCTCGAAGTCTATTGCAAATTGGGATTAAAAAAATAGAAAGAACCTTACACTCATATCCCATTAATTTCGATATATTTATAATAGTTATACTAGGTAAGTTATAGGTGACAAATGAAAAATCCTTTTGAATCGACTGGTAGAGTAAAAGCAGCTTTAGGTGAACAGAATTATATTGCCTCGGATGAGATTTAGACAATCGTGTATCTTGCTCAAAAACTGGGGAAACCGCTTCTCACCGAGGGACCGGCAGGTGTGGGAAAAACAGAGCTTGCCAAGGCGATCGCCGGGGCAACCGGGCGGGAACTGATCCGTTTGCAGTGCTATGAAGGACTGGATGAATCCAAGGCCCTGTATGAATGGGAATATTCGAAACAGTTATTGTATACCCAGCTTTTGCGCAACAAATTAAATGATACCCTTGGCAAAGCCGGCTCACTGGCCGAAGCCGCAGATAAGCTTGCCGCAGAGGAAGATGTTTTCTTCTCAAACCGCTTCCTTTTGCAGCGGCCTTTGCTCAAGGCGATCCTTTGCGATCAGCCCACCGTTTTGTTGATCGATGAGATCGACCGGGCGGACGCGGAGTTCGAGGCTTTTCTGCTGGAAGTGCTGAGTGATTTCCAGGTCTCTGTCCCGGAGCTGGGGACACTGACAGCCAAGCACAAACCCTTCGTGGTGTTGACCTCGAACAATACTCGTGAGTTATCCGAAGCCTTGAAGCGTCGCTGTTTGTATCTCTTCATCGATTATCCGTCCGTGCAGGAAGAGCTGGCCGTGGTGCGTTTGAAAGTCCCGGATCTGAATCCGAAGCTGGCGCAGCAGGCTGTGGAGTTTGTTCAGAAACTGCGCAACGCTGAGATGCGCAAATCCCCATCGATCAGTGAAACCCTCGATTGGGCGAATGCGCTGGTGGCGCTCAACGCCAAGAACCTGGATAAAGCGACCCTGGAAGAGACCCTCTCCGTACTGGTC
>JBLNAU010000003.1:0-3756 GCA_050259515.1 Syntrophothermus sp. | reverse complement strand
CGTGTGGTGAAGCTGAGGGAGCAAGTCAAGCGTAGGGGACCCGAGTATGAGACCATCGTCGGGTTCGGTCCAAACCTGCTGAACGATAATCTGGAATCGATCGTGGATCTTGGCGAACTTTGTGATCGCTATGGCATGGACACGATCAGCTGTGCCAATACGATCGGCCTTGCATTTACGCTGTTTGAGAAAGGCATTCTTACAGAGAAGGACACCGGTGGACTGGCTTTGAATTGGGGGGATGTGGATGCGATCGAGCAGCTGGTGAACCTGACCGGCCGGCGCGAAGGGATCGGGGAATTGCTGTCGCTGGGATCACGCCGCTTCGGCGCGCATTTTGGGGCGGAGGAGGAAGCAGTCCAGGTCAATGGCCTGGAGGCGGCTTATCATGATCCTCGCGGTGTTTCGGGTATGGCCCTCTCCTACGCCACCAGCCCGCGCGGCGCCTGTCATAATCAATCCGATTACTTCCTCGTGGACTGGGGACACTCGCATGAGACGCTGGGCATCGAATATTTTGACCGCCATGCGCAGGCCGAAAAAGCTGCCAACGTCGCCCGCCATCAGAACTGGCGGACAGTATTCAACTCCATCGTCATGTGCACGTTTGCAAACACGGAACCCGAGATGCAGGTCAAGCTGATCAACGCGGCTTGCGGCCTGGACTGGACGCTTGAGGATATGTTGAAATGCGGCGAGCGCGGCTGGAATCTCAAACGGGCCATAAACAACCGCCTGGGATTAACAGCCCGCAATGACAGGCTCCCCAAGGCCATGCTGCAACCCTTCCCGGATGGCGGCTCGGCTGGCTTCGTCCCGGATCTGCAAGCCATGCTCTCGGCCTACTACGAAGCCCGCGGCTGGGATCCGGAGACGGGAAAGCCAACCCGTGAGAAGTTGCTCGAGCTGAACATGGAGGATATCGCGAAGGATCTGTGGGTGAGTGAAGGAGATGCCGCGGTTGTTCAGGAACCTCCTTTGTCCTCGATGAATGGAAGATAACACGTGCAGGCCGGGCTAACTCGTATAAGAGGAACATTCAACCGTATCCTTGCCATGGGCTCTTAAATTGTTTGGGACCGCTGAAGTCGATCGACCGGTTCCAGGGCCATTTGATTTTTGTTAGAAATTTAGGCGGGAATTCAACTTTTCAGTTCCCTTGCAGTAAAATTTCTCATCATAGGAGAGAAAATGAAACTTGTTACCGTATCCCAAATGCAGGCAATTGAAAAGGAAGCTGATGCCGGAGGCCTGACCTACGACCAGATGATGGAAAACGCAGGCCAGGGACTGGCGGATGTGCTTTTTGATCTTTTTGAAGATGATGTGGAGACTGAAATCGTGGGTCTGGTCGGACCCGGCAACAACGGCGGTGACACCCTCATTGCCCTGACCGAGCTTGTTCAGGAAGGCTGGAAGGCGAGTGCCTTTCTCGTCAAGCGGAAAAAGGATGATCTCGTACGGCGCTTTGCTGAGGCGGGCGGCGTGGTGATATCCGGCGAGGATGCCTTTGAAAAGCTGGCAGGATCGATTGAGACAGCCGATGTCCTTCTCGACGGGATCCTGGGGACGGGTACTCAGCTTCCTTTGAAAAAGGATGTGGCTGAGCTGTTATCAGAAGTGAATAATATTCTTGATGGGCTGGTGGAAAGTCCCCTGGTGGTTGCGGTGGATTGCCCATCCGGCGTGGATTGCGATTCGGGTCAGGTGGCCGATGAGACTCTTGCCGCCGATATGACGGTCACCATGGCGGCTGTCAAAAGGGGACTGTTGAAGCTGCCTGCCTTTGAATATGTCGGCGATCTGGAAGTGGTGGATATCGGCCTGCCTGAGGGCCTGGCTTCGTTCAATAACCTCAAAATGGAGGTAGCTGATGAAGACTCGATCGCGGCCATGCTGCCCGAACGGCGGCTGGACGCGCATAAAGGCACGTTCGGCACCGCGCTGATCGCAGCAGGATCGGTGAATTACACCGGCGCGGCGGTCCTTGCCGGCGAGGCGGCCTACCGCTCTGGCGTGGGACTGGTTACGATGGCTGTCCCAGGTCCTGTGCATGTTGCCCTGGCGGGCCGGTTCCCGGAAGCGACCTGGGTTCTGCTGCCTCACGAAATGGGTGTCATCGCTGCGGGTGGTGCTGAAGTGCTCGCGAAAAATTTTGAGCGCGCCTCGGCATTGTTGATCGGTCCGGGGTTTGGGATGGAAAATACCACCAAGGAATTTATCGA
Organism: Syntrophothermus sp.; assembly: GCA_050259515.1. GTDB lineage: Bacteria > Chloroflexota > Anaerolineae > Anaerolineales > Villigracilaceae > Defluviilinea. Next base: position 1,531 of record JBLNAU010000003.1, on the reverse strand, counting down.
GAACGTTCTTGAAGGGAAGTATTCTGCAAAGAAGAACACCCAGCGCATCGGTTTTGTGCACCAGGAGACCGAAAAAGAGGACCAGGTCAATTCCAAGCTCCCGCCCCTGGTCGTCGATGCAGACGGGTTGAAGCTGCTCGGCCAGATGAAGGATTGGTATACCAGGATTCCCGCTCCGGCTATTTTGACTCCTCATCCAGGTGAGATGGCGCTGTTGACCGATCTGTCCAAGGAATTGATCGCCGAGAAGCGCGAGGAGATCGCCGCGCAATACGCAAAGATGTGGGGGCATGTGGTCGTGCTGAAGGGCGCCTTCACCGCGGTTGCTGCGCCGGACGGACGCGTGACCGTCATCCCGGTTGCCACCCCTGCTCTCGCCCGCGCCGGGACCGGGGATGTGTTAGCCGGCCTGATCGTTGGCCTGCGAGCGCAGGGATTGGAAGCCTACGAGGCCGCGGTGGCCGGTGCCTGGATCCATGGCCGCGCAGGCTTGTACGCCGCGGATGACCTCGGCACGACCACCTCGGTGCTGGCCGGTGATGTTCTCGATTCGATTTCAGATGTAATCAGCGATTTGAACTAAAGTTCCCATTCAAGGATCGGAATCAAAAAGAGGAGTCTGATGGACAGACTCCTCTTTCATTTTTTCATCCCTAGCCGTTCAAAAACGCTTCCAGAGCATCCTTGCTGATGCGATAAGCCTTGCCAAGCTTCTTGGCCTTCAGGCTTCCATCTTCGATGGCGGCGATTACATCCTCTTCCGATACCTTCAAAATGCTGGCTGCCTCAGAGGGGGTCATGACATCGGGGATGCCGGCAGTTTTCCCACCACCGTTGTTCTCCTGGGGTTTCTGCTGCATGGCACCGGAGGTCGCCTGTTGCATCAGGTTACCAATGCCCATGCCTGCACCGATGCCTGCGGTCAGGCCAGCACCGCCGCTTGGGTTTTGGGCTGCATCGCGCATGGCATCCGCAGCCTGGAGCTGGGTATAGGTGGTCATGTCGAGCATACCCATGTCGCGCAGTTCCTGGGCAGACTTGCTGGAGGGTTTAAGGTTCCCAATGTAGAACGTCTTGAGTGCTATGCCGATCGCTTCGAAATCATCCTGCGCCTTGGCACGCACGGCAGCTCCGACTTCCTCCGTCAGTCCGATCAGCTCTACAACACTGCTGGCCGCGGTCGTTTCACCCAGGATATCCTGAAGCTTGGATAGCAGAATGGTCCTCAAGCGCTCCTCGATCTCCATGGTCCGGTACGCGCCTGCCGTGCCAACCACCTGGGTGACAAACTGCTGCGGGTCACGGACCTGGTAGGAATAGGTGCCGAAGCCCTGCAGCAGCGCCACGCCCAGCCCCATACCCGGGTTGCGCACGATGATTGGCTGCGGGGTGCCCCACTTGCGGTCTGCGAATTCCCGCATTGAGACAAAATACACTTCCGCCGGGAAGGGGGTGCGGTCATTAAATAACTTCCCGAGCAGGTTGACCAACAGGGGAATGTTATAGGTGACGATGGTGTGGCGCCCAGGAC
>JBLNAU010000002.1:0-3177 GCA_050259515.1 Syntrophothermus sp. | reverse complement strand
GCTTTTGGACTGCACCACGTCACGTGTGAGATTGGCAGGCTTGAACTTGATCAGAAAGGGAGCCACAGGACCGGTCCCCTCCCCCGTATCTCCATGACACATCTTGCAGTTTATGGCGAAGAGCTCCCTGCCGCGGGCGAGGGAGGCATCGTCGGCCTTCATCGGGTTTTGGGGCACCCCCATGCCTGGGACGGTGATCGGGCCCTCGATCGGGATGGCCTGGGCAGGCACAGGCAGCGGGTTCTCCATCTGACGGTAGGAGGGCTGGATCTCCATGAAGCTTGGCCATTCCACCTTGATCACGTCATAAGTAAATAGCATAGTCACCGCCAGGGCTGCGGCCGCAAAAAGAAGGATCATTGCCAAGCGTCTGATAATGACACCGAGACTAGTGCTCATAGATGACGCGCCTCCACCGGCTCGACTTTTTCAGCACCCAGGCTTTTCATAGCTTCCACATATTTCTCCTGCTCATCGGATGGGCAGCTAAAGAGGACCGCAATCTTTCCATCGCTGATCTCCGGCGTATATTGCTTGGGTGTGTAGGAAGGGAAGCCGCTGTCCACGAACATTCCAATGAAGGAAAATCCCATCAGCCCCAGCATGGTCATCTCAAAGGTGATGATGATGCCCTGCGGGACCGGGAAAATAGCCTGCCCGCCGACCAGCAGGGGATATAAAAAGGGGATTCCGTAGATGAAAAAGAGACCCAGAAACATTCCCATGATCGCGCCAAACAGACCGATACGCGCTACGTACGTGATCGCGGAGGGTCTTCCCAAAATTGTGTTCTTGATCGGGATGCCCGAGATGACGTTCATATCATTATCCGGCACGCCCAGCTCCTGTAATTTTTCGATGCCCTCGGAAGCAGGCTCGAAGTTTTCGAACATGGCAAGTAGTGTAATTGGTTCAGCCATTCCCATGCCTCTCTTTACTCAAGGTCGCTCAGCGTCGAAACATGCGCCTTGCCCACCTTGCGGATCGCATGCGCTTCCTGGCCCTCTTGCACCTCCCAGACCGGAACGAGGGGGATAACACGGGAAGCCAGCATATATAACAGCAGGAACAATGCAAATGTGCCCACGGTCAACGGAATTTCGATGCGGGGATAGTACTGGTGCCAGGTGAACGGCATGCGTGTGATCGTCACTCCAACGGGAATAATGATGTAACGCTCAAGGTACATGCCAACATTGATCAAAATGCCCACGATCGCCAAAAGCCAGGGAGTCTGGCGCCACTTCTTGTTCCATAAGATCGACCAGGGCACGACGATATTACAGAACAACATAATGTACCATAGGTACCAGAGCGGCCCATTCTCGGTATACTCCTGGAGGAGTTTGTCCCATACATCACCGCCATACCAGGGAACGATATAGTCGTTGAAATAGAAATACGCCCAGGCCATGGAGACCAGCAGCATCAGCATACCGATCGTATTGAAGTGTTCCGGCCGCAGGAAATATTTGTAATTTTTCATCGTGGAGCGCAGCAGGAACAGAACGATCGCCACCGCCGCCATACCTGAATGCAGAGCGCCGATCACGAAGTAGGGGCCGAAGACCGTCGAGCTCCAACCTGGCCGGGATGCCATGGCAAAGTCCCAGGACACGATGGTGTGCACGGAGAACATGACCGGGATGATTGCAAAGGCGAAAATGTTCATGGCCGTGACCAGATTTTTCCATTCCCCTTCGGTACCGCGGAAACCAAGCGACAGAGCTTTGTAGACATACTTCAACGGTCCGCCCTGGGTTCGATCGCGGGCCATCGCCACGTCCGGGATGAGCGGCAGGAACAAATACATGGTGGAACACAACAGGTAGGTGGTGATCGCCATGAGATCCCACATCAGCGGCGAGTGAAAATCGGGCCAGATCGTGCGCTGGTTCGGCAGCGGGAACATCCAGTAGGTCAGCCAGACGCGCCCCAGATGCATAAAGACGCTGATACCGGCCTGGACCAGGCCGAAGGTGGTCATCAGCTCGGCGGCACGGGTGAACGGGCGGCGGGATTCCACTTTCATGACACGCAGGATCGCCGAGATGAACGTACCTGCATGGCTGATGCCGATCCAGAAAACAGTGTTGACCAGGAAGACACCCCAGTAATCGGGGCGCAGCTCACCCGTCGTGCCCTGGCCTTCCATGATCAGGACATACCATTCATATCCCAGGGTCAATAGAACGATCACCACCAGGATGCCGGTAATGACCCAGAAGATGGGGCTGGTGGTATGCATCGCTTCCATCACCATCTCATTCATCTGCCCGCGCGGCAGCGGGTCGTGCATCAGATGTTCGCGCGGATCTTCCTGTTCTCCTGCTTGCGGCCGCACGAATGGTTTTGCAATGGATGCCATTTAGACACCTCCTGCCAGATAGGTAATGCGTGGCAGCGTTCCCAATTCCGCATGGACTTGATCGGCGCGACTGGGATGTGCAGCTACAAGCTGATTGATCTGTGACTCCGGATCGTCCAGGCGGCCAAAGGTGATTGCATTTGCCGGGCAAGCCTGGGCACAGGCAGTCGTGAACTCGCCATCCTGGACCTCGCGTCCCTCCGACTTGGCTTTGTCCTCCGCCTTGTGGATGCGCTGGATGCAGAACGTACACTTCTCCATCACGCCGCGCCTGCGTACGGTAACATCGGGGTTGGCATGATTGTGCAGGGTAACCAATTCAGGATGGATGCGCTCATCCTGAAAATCCCACCAGTTGAAGGCACGCACCTGGTACGGGCAGTTGTTGCCACAATAACGGGTACCCACGCAGCGGTTATAGACCTGCAGGTTAAGATCCTCGGATAGGCTGTGCACGGAAGCATAGACCGGGCAGACGGGTTCGCATGGCGCCCGGTGGCACTGCTGGCAAAGCATGGGCTGGAAGGGAGTCATCTTGACCTCAGGATACTCCATGCTCTCCCACAGGCGCTCGATGCGGATCCAGTGCATATAACGGCCATAATTTGCGTCTTCCTCGCCAACGATGGGAACATTATTTTCCATCGAACAGGCTGCCACACACGCCTGACAGCCCGTGCAGAGATCTTGATCGATCACCATACCCCATTTTCCAACCGACCCCTCCTCTTGGGCAGCATTCGTTAAACCAGGCTTTTCCAATTCAGTAGCCATAAAATTTCTCTCCTCTTATTCCTTTTTAAATCCGT
>JBLNAU010000001.1:0-4827 GCA_050259515.1 Syntrophothermus sp. | reverse complement strand
CCCTGGCCGTTATCCTGTACAGTAAGAGTGATATTGTTGTCATCCATACTCAAATCCACCCAGACGAGGCTTGCATTGGCATGTTTCACGATGTTATTAAGCGCCTCCTGCAATACCCTGTAAAGGGTGATGTTGTAGATATCAGGGAGAGAGGGCAGAGACTCGTCCACTTCAAAAGTAATGGGCAGGTGTGTTCTCCGGGTAAATTCCGTACAGTAGGTCTGCATGGAGACTTTCAAGCCAAGCGCATCGAGCACAGGGGGACGCAAATCCTGCGCAAGTCCGCGGATCTTTGCGAAGAGATCGTGCGTTTGATCATGCAGGGCCTGCAGACGCTCGAACAATTCCTGAGGCGGGAGGGATAGATTATTCTGAAGGTTGCGGATTGAAATCATGTGAATGGTGAGTGCCTGGCCAAGATCGTCGTGCAGCTCACGGGCGATGTGCTGGCGTTCCTTCTCCTGCGCAGCGATGAGACGCTCGGTCATTTGACGAAGGTTTTCACGCTGTTCCGTCAGCATCCGGTAGCGGTTCAGGCGGATGATCGTTTTGACGCGAGCCGTCAACTCATAGCGATCGACCGGCTTGCTCAGGAAATCATCCGCCCCTGCCTCAATACCCTGCAGGAGGGAGGCGCGATCGTCGAGGGCGGTGAGGATAATGACAGGCACCTCAGCAAGCTGAGGCGTGGCACGAATACGACGGCAGACATCAAAGCCATCCATGCCGGGCATCATGACATCCAAAAGGATCAGATCCGGCTGTACGTGGCCGAGGATCTGAAGAGCCTGGTATCCACCCTCGGCCAGTTCTATCTGGTAATCCTGGTCTTCCAGCATGGCGACCAGGGTCTCCCGGGCGGTTGCATTGTCATCCACAATCAGAACAGTACTCATGCAGGTCATGTCTCCGGGGTAAGAAATTTCTGGATGGTTTTTGTAAGAGCCCGTAGATTGACAGGTTTGCTGATGTATTCATCCATTCCGGCATCCAGACAGCGCTGCCGGTCATTGGGCATGGCAAGGGCGGTTAGTGCAATAATGGGTGTTTCCTTGAATTCAGGATCGCTTCTTAACTTTTGTGTGGTCTCGAAGCCATCCAAGCGCGGCATTTGAATATCCATCAGGATTAGATCGGGATGGGAGAGTTTTGCCTGCGCCAGTCCATCGATGCCATCCTGCGCAGTGACCATTCTGTACCCTACCATTTCCAGATAGTCTATAAGCATCATAACCACCTCCCGGGTATCTTCAATGAGTAGAATGGTCGGTCGCTTGGCGCGGGGATCGATGGCGCGGAATTTTCCCGTGTTTCTCAGGCGGGCTGCCATATCACTGGCCATGGCTGGCTCCCAGGGAAGCTGGACGATGAAGCGACTCCCTTCACCCGGCCTGCTGATTGCATGTACACTGCCACCATGCAAGCGTGCCATCTGTGCCACCAGGGCCAGACCGAGGCCGGTCCCCTGCGCTTCGCGTGCCAGGCCGGAATCCAGTTGGACAAATGGCTTGAATAACCGCTCCAGATCCTCTTCCCGGATGCCGATGCCGGTGTCCCAGACGGTAATGATCACCTTGTTGGCGGCTTTGTCGCCGCGAACTTCCAGACCAATCCTGGAATATTCAGGAGTGAACTTCACGGCGTTGCTTAACAAATTAACGATCATCTGTTTGAGGCGTCTCTCGTCTGCCCACATCAAGCCGAGATCAGGATCGATCTCAAACCTCACTTCCAGATTCTTTTTTTGAGCCAGCTGTTTGATCATTCGCAAGCTTGCCTGGCAGACGGAATTGACGTCCACCCGGTTGATATCGAGGGCGATCTGCCCGGCTTCAATCTTTGCCAGGTCGAGGATGTCGTTGATCAGGGAAAGAAGGTGATGGCCACTTTCATTGATGGTGGATAGATATTTCTGTTGTTTTTCATTTAGCGGTCCTGCCACCTGTTCACCAAGACTTTCCGAAAGGCCCAGGATGGCATTGAGCGGCGTGCGCAGCTCGTGACTCATGTTGGCAAGGAATTCATCCTTAACCCGCAGAGCACGGGCCAGGTTCGAATTCGCCCGGCTGAGATCGGAGGTGCGTTCCTCCACGCGTTTTGCCAGCTGGTTGCGTTCCTCGGCAAGTGCACTTTCCATCTGCTTGCGCTCGGTGATGTCCCAGGCGTAATCTGCAAATCGTTCGGCAATCTCGATATCCTGCCGGCTGTAGTCCACGGCTTTATTCCCCACACCCATCACGGCTACGATCTTCTCATTGCGCAGGATCGGAATAACCATCTCCCGGATGACCTTTGCAGGTCTGGCCGGTGTTTCCGCGGGATAGGGCGAAGTCTCGGGATCGTTATGGATGGCTGGCACCCTATTGCGAACTGCATCCGCCCACACCCCGGCATTTTCCACCGGGTAATGCAGTCCGGCGCCCTCCGCTGTGCGGAGCCTCCGAATCGTCTCAGTGGACCAGGTCAGTCGCTTGATCGTGGTTTGATCCTCACCGACAAAATGGATGAAACCGATGTGGCTGCCGGTCAGATCGCTGACGATATCGATTGTTTTCTGAAGCACATCATCAAATGAGTGATGTGCGGAATAATCCATGAGTTCAAAGCGCTTTTGCATCAGGGTCTCTAATAGCTTGCGCTCGGTGATGTCCCTGGCAACGATGGAAACCCCGCGGGTGGAAGGATTGGCATTGATCTCAAGGAACAGCTTCTGACCCTGGACATCGAACTCGGTTTCGAAAGTTTTTGGCTGGCTTTCCTCGAAAACACTTCTGTAGATTCTTTCGGCCCGTACCAGTTCTTCCGCATTTCCGAACAGTTCGCGCAAGGACTTGCCGATGGCAGCAGAGGCAGGGATGCCCAGCAGTCTTTCGGTGGCCCGGTTCCAGTGGATAAAACGCAGACCGCGATCTATTTCAACCAGCACATCGGTCAGGCTGTCTGAGAGCTCCCGATAATGCAGTTCACTGGTACGCAACTTCTTTTCGATCTCCACACGTTCTGTAATATCCGTGCTGGTAACGATGACATGGCTGTAATCAGGCCTGCCATTTTTTCTGGGAATATAGACATGGAGAATACCGGTAACGAGGGAGCCATCTGTCCTGGGGCTGGACATCTCAAAATCGAAAGAAGTATGGCCCTGCCAGATCATATCGAACTCATGTACCATGACTGGAGAAAGTGTTTTGTCAATCAGCAACTCGTGCAAAATATTGAGAAGCTCCTGCTTGTTTTGCGCACCGTTCATGACGACTGCAGTCTCGTTTACGTTCAGGACACGTATAAGACTCACACCCACTTTATACTCATCCAGGTTTTCTTCAAGGAATTTTCTTAGATCCTTTACTCCCATTGCTCTTAATTCCTCCATCCACGCAAAGACGTCCGTAAAATCCTCCTCCCAAATCGAGATGGGGGAATTCTCAAACAAGGCGCGATACCGCTCTTCGCTCTCACGAACTTTCTGCTCTGCCTGTTTACGCTCCAGAGCCAGGGCAACCTGGGTGGCGATGGAGGACAGAAAACTTTTATCGCGCTCGGAGTAGCGGCGTGGATTCTGATAATCCTGGACGACAATCACACCGATGGTCTCATTCAACGTCTTGAGAGGTGCTCCCAGCCAGGATGCCGAATCGGTGCCGACCAATTCAACCTCACCCTGTGCAGCAAGCTCATCAAAAAGCGCCTGATCTACAAGGAGCGGCTCGCAGGTGCGGAATACATAGGATGTAATGCTTTTTTCAAGTTTCGATGGGAGAGCGGGAGGATCATACTGGTCGACGGAATAGATCTCCTCAAACAAACCGGTATCCCTGTTATGGAAAACCACGAAAAAGTTTTCCGCAAAAATGACATTTCCAATCGAACGGTGTACGAGCTCAACAAGCTCCTGCAGGTCTACCGCCTGGGCAAGACCCTGCATGATTTCGAGAAGGGCCTGCTGCTCCATCTCAACCCGTTTTCGGCGGGTAATCTCCTGCACTGTACCGATCATGCGCATCGAGGTGTTGGAATGCCCATACTCAATATGGCCCAGATTGGATAGCCAGCGCACCTCACCGCTTGGAAGGACGATGCGAAATTCCTCGGAATATATCGTATTCTTCTCGATCGCCTCTTTGGCAGACTCACGGACACGAACAACATCCTCTGGATGGACAAAACCAATGTACCCTTCAAATGTTCCATCAAATGCAGATTCGGGGATTCCGGTGATGGGGTAGAACTCCGGCGACAACAAAACCTTGTTGTTCTCCACATTCCATTCCCATACGCTCATTTGCGCAGCCGAAAGTGCCAGAATCAGGCGATTTTCGCTTTCCCGTAATCGATCCTCTGCCAGCCGTTGTTCTGTGATATCGGAAATGGTAAGAAGGATGTGATCCTGAGTCTTTGATTTAAAAATGGAAAAATGAGCTCTGAGCCAGATATCCTTTCCAAAAGTGGTGATATGGTGAACATCGGCTGTTAGGGCTGAACGGGTTGAAATTGCCCTTTGGACCAGCTCATACATCCCTGACGTCTTCCAGGGTTCAATGTCATTGAAATTCTGTGCCAGGAGCTTGTCCACGCTGCCGCCCAGGATGGAAGCAGCATTCTTGTTGACGAAAACACATTCCCCTGTCATTTTGTAGGTGAGGATGCCCAGCGGGGAATGATTGATGATCTTCTCGTTGAATTCAAGCAGGTCTTTAACCCGGGCTTCCACCTGTTTGCGCGCCTCGATCTCCTCCTGTGCCTGCTGCATTAAACGAGAATTGTGGATTGCCAAAGCAGCCTGGTTGGCAAAAGCCTGCAGACGCTCGGCATGCAGGGGAGTGAAGA